>JBEGIR010000047.1 GCA_040224245.1 Puniceicoccaceae bacterium
AAGTCCGAAGCGCAGGAGGCCTGATCCGGACTCAGCATTCCGCCCGGATCGTTTGCACAGCTATGCCTTCGAACTGACTTCCGTCGCAAACCAATACCGTCGGAACCCGAACGCCACATTGACCAAAGCAATCATCACGGGTACTTCCACGAGCGGACCGATGACCGCCGCAAACGCCACGCCGGAACCGATCCCAAAGACCGCAACCGCCACCGCAATCGCGAGTTCAAAGTTGTTACTGGCTGCCGTAAAACTGAGCGTCACGCTCTGCCGGTAGTCTGCTCCCACGAGTTTGCCCATCACAAAACTGACGCCAAACATCACGGCAAAGTAGATCGTCAGTGGCACCGCGATGCGCAGCACATCCAAGGGCAACTCCACAATTTTCTCCCCCTTGAAGCTGAACATGAGCACAATCGTGAACAACAGGGCGATGAGGGTGATCGGGCTGATTTTGGGAATGAATTTTTGCTCATACCACTCCCGGCCTTTCCAGCGCACGCCCACAAAGCGCGTCAGCATTCCCCCGAAAAATGGGATACCGAGGTAGATCAGCACACTCTTCGCAACCTCCACCATCGTCACTGCCACGACGCTGCCTTCGAGTCCAAACCAGGTTGGAAGCACCGTAATGAACAGCCACGCATACACGCTGAAAAAGAGAATCTGGAAGAGGCTGTTGAAGGCAACGAGTCCGGCGGCGTATTCGTTGTCACCTTCCGCCAGTTCATTCCAGACGATCACCATTGCGATACAGCGCGCAAGTCCGATCAGGATGACTCCAGTCATGTATTCCGGGTGATCCGGAAGCAGCCAGACCGCGAGTGCAAACATCAGCACGGGGCCGATGACCCAGTTCTGGATCAGCGACAGCAGGAGCACCTTCACGTTGCGAAAGACACGATGCATTTCCTCATATCGCACCTTGGCAAGCGGCGGATACATCATCAGGATCAGGCCAACCGCAATGGGTAGGTTTGTGGTTCCTACCTGAAAGCGATTGAGAAAGGATTCTGCACCCGACCACAATGCCCCAATCGAGACTCCGAGAGCCATCGCCAGGAAAATCCAGACCGTCAGGAAACGGTCCAGGAAGCCCAGTTGTTTGCGACAGGGCGCACAAGTGCCCGGCTGGTTCGTTGAAGGTTTCATTTAAGTATCAGAGTGGTTCATGATTGCGGTGGCAGTTCCCTGTCTTCAGCCCCAGTGTGCAACGCTTGCAGGAATCCCGCAGCATAGGCTTCAAACACCTTGCGGATCTCGTCACGTATCCGGCGAAATGCATCCATTTCGCTCTCCCCAGCGCGCTGCGCCTTGGGTGGATCCTCAAATCCCCAGTGATAGCGATAAACCTTTCCTGGAAAAGTGGGACAGGCCTGATCTGCGTGACCGCACACCGTGATCACGGTGTCGATACCCGCATTCAGGAAGCGGTCGAGGTGTTTGGATTCATGATGCGAGATATCGATACCGATCTCGTGTAGCGCTTCGATGGCAAGCGGGTGCACGTATCCCGCCGGTTTCGAGCCAGCGCTCTGCACGGTCATGGCATCGCCGACCGCTTCTCGCAGAATGCCCTCGGCCATGTGGCTGCGGCAGGAGTTACCTGTGCAAAGGATGAGCACGTTAGGTTTATTCAGGTGTTTCATTTCAGAATTGGGAAAGAGACTCATCGATTTCCGCTTCATTTGCGGGTTGCAGCACGAACCTGGGACAAGGATCGCCAGTCTGCGCAATGCGCTCCACAATGGCTTTGCGCTTGCAGAGATCCTGCTGCAGTTCGCAAGCAACAGGGGAATCACTGCGCAGGTGCTCCAGGTTGACCCGAATCAGGGATTCTGCGATGGGAGCAACGCGATACACCCGCCACTGGGCCTGTTGCCGGGACTGAACAACCTGCAGTCGTTTCATGTAGCCCAGTTGTTTCGAGGCCTGGACCTGCGGGCATTTGAGAATATCCATGACATGACAGACACAGAGCGGACCGTCTGCCAGCACGTTGAGCATGCGCAGACGCTGCCGGTCTGAGAAACATTTGTAGATGGCTTCGGTCAGCATGCACTCGTTCATACTGTTTTATGTATATACTGCAATTTAATTATTCATTGTGACGAAACTGTCACCGTGCTCACCAAACCCTCTCATCCAGTTGACCGCATCGTACTCCGCCCTATGCTTGCGAAGCTCAACATCCCTGCATCCCATCATCCACATGAGTTCGCCACCCATTCGACTCACATCCATACTCCTGCATTTTCTACAACTTGGCTGCACGGCTTTTGGCGGCCCGGTGGCCCATCTCGGCTATTTTCAGGAGACTTTCGTGCAGAAGCTGCGCTGGATTCGACAGGATGCTTACGCAGATTTGGTCGCACTCTGCCAGTTTCTTCCGGGTCCTGCCAGCAGTCAGGTTGCCTTTTCCATCGGCTACCAGCAACGCGGAGTGATCGGCGCATTCCTGGCCTGGCTTGGCTTCACCCTACCCTCTGCCATACTCATGATCGGCTTTGCGCTCGGCCTGACGGCTCTGGGCGACCTTCAGGCTGCGGGTTGGATCGTTGGACTCAAACTGGCGGCGGTCGCTGTGGTCGCCAATGCCATCGGGTCCATGGCCGAAACACTCTGTCCGGACCGTGACCGCGCATTGCTTGCTCTTTGTTCGGCCGCATTGCTGCTAATCTTTCAACAACCCCACTGGCAGATCCTGGTGCTGCTCATCGGGGCCGGCATCGGTTGGCGCTGCTTCGGTCACAAGATCGCTGCAAACGAAGCTCAACCCCATGTTTCTCAACCCACACGCAGTTTTGCATGGCTCTACCTTTCTGCATTTGGGGTTCTGCTGATCGCGTGGCCGTTGGCGGGCCATCGGTTCGGTGGGTGGCTCGAGGCGAGCGAAGGCTTCTATCGCGCAGGGTCGCTCGTCTTTGGAGGCGGTCATGTACTGCTGCCCCTGCTGGACGGACTCACAGTAGCAAAGGGATGGGTGGACTCCCACACTTTTCTTGCAGGCTATGGTGCCGCACAGGCCCTTCCGGGTCCACTCTTTGCCTTCGCCGGATTTCTCGGAGCGACCCTTCAAGCAGGTCCGGGAGGATTGTCCGGTGGCTTGCTCGCACTGCTTGCGATCAATCTTCCATCCTGGCTGCTCGTACTGGGTGTGCTTCCTTACTGGGAACGCCTGAGAGGGGTGAGCACTGCACGCGCCGCACTCATGGGCACCAACGCCGCTGTGGTCGGGTTGCTGCTCGCCGCCTTTTACGACCCCATCTGGACCAGCGCGATCACCGATTCCCATCGCTTTGCCTTTGCCTTGCTTGCCTTCGCCCTGCTGCGCTTCGCATCGTTGCCACCCTGGCTGATCGTCATTGGCAGCGCGCTTGGCGGAGCACTGTTGTGGGGGAGTTGAACACTCACAAAAGCGAGGCTGAACGGAGTTGAACAGATCGTGAAACCCTGCGCCATCGGGTCTTGACCAGCCCAGCCACCCAACACCCAATCCCAGCCTCAACATTCTCAAATCCGACATGCAGATTGACTTTCAAGATGCCTGCAGGCTTTCCCTTTGAGATTGACCCACCCAAATGATTTTCCAACCTTTTCCCCGTGATTTCTGCATCCCTCCCCACATTCACCCGTCTCGGACTCACGCTCGCGGCGCTCTCCCTTGGCATGGCCACCGATGGCGCCGCCGAAACCACGCCACGCACGGAAATTCGCATCCGTGATCCCTTTGTGCTGCCAGACCCCGACACCGGCATCTACTACATCTACGGCACAACCACTTCGGGCATCTTTGACGGCGACGTTGAGCGCAAGGCCGTGATGGTGTTTCGCACACGCGATCTGCAGAACTGGGAGGACCCAGTGCCAGTCTGGGAGATTCCGGAGAACCACTGGGGTCGTGAGACTGTCTGGGCACCGGAAGTACACCGCTACAACGGGCGCTACTATCTCTTCGCCACGATCACGTCCGACCAGACCCTGCCGACTCCGGCGGGCCGTCCGCAAAACGTGATGCGCGGCACCGAGATTCTGGTCGCGGACAGCCCGCTCGGTCCCTTCAAACCCATCGGTGACGGACCCCAGACACCGCACGATTGGATGGCCCTCGACGGCAGTCTCTGGATCGAGGACGGCGTACCCTACATGGTGTTCTGTCACGAATGGGCCCAGATCACCGACGGCAGCTTCGAGATTGTGGAACTGAGCGAGGATCTCTCGCACCCCATCGGACAGCCGCAGACACTCTTTCACGCCTCCGCAGGCCCGTGGGTCCGCTGCCGGGGCGACATCGGTGAATTGTATCAGGGAAAACGCTACCATGCCTATGTGAGCGACGGCAACTGGCTGCATTACACTAAGGATGGCACCCTGCTCATGCTTTGGTCCAGCTACGGCCCGACCAAGTATGCCGTCGGCGTAGCCCGTTCAACCACTGGCAGCGTATTCGGTCCGTGGGAACAGCAAGCCGAACCGATCTGGAGCGACGATGGTGGTCACCCGATGCTCTTCAACACCTTCGATAGTCGCCTTGTCATGGTGATCCATCAGCCCAACCGTCGCATCGAACGCGCTCGCTTTTTTGAGATGGAGGATCTCGGCGACACCCTGCGGATCAAGCGCGAACTGACTTTGAACTGATGGCTACGGTGCCCTTCAGATAAACTGCTTTTCGCTTCCCCTCACTCCTTCTTTGCCGCCACACGTGCTGCGGCGAGCAACACCTCTCCACTGAGGCGAATCGTGTAGTCCGGATTCACATAAGCGAGGTGAATCCGACCCTCACGGATCAGAAAAACTCCGGGCACTGGCAGCTCACGGGAGGAATTGCCCGCAGCCTTTTCGATGTCAATGCCGTAACCCAACAGCATCTCGTGGGTACTGGCATCGACCTTGAAGGTAAGCCCGAAAGCATCCGAAGCATTGCGCTCATGATCTGAGAGCAGAGTGTACCCCACATCGCTCTTGTTCAAATGGGCTTGGAGGCTCTCAGCACTGTCTGGACTGAGCGCGATGATCTGGTAACCCAGGCTTTGCAGCTCGGTTTCAATGCCTGCGAGATCCGAAAGATGTTGATTGCAGTACGGGCACCACCCTCCCCGATAAAACACCAGCACAGTGGGTTTGGTCCTGAGCTGTTCGCTCAAATCTACAGCCGTTCCATCGGTATCGAAGACAGTGACCGAATCGGGAACAGAAAGCCCCTCAAAGAGTGGGGTGATGGTTTGCGGTGTGTTTGCCGCGCCATGAAGTGTTGTAGAGGTTCCACCGATGCACAGGCAGATCGCAAGCAGACGAAGAGATATCAAACAGGCGGTATTTCGAATGGGATTCATGATGATGAAGTTGAATGTTTCAGAGGACTGACAAGTCGCACCTTTTCCCCAAAAACTCAAATCAGTCCCATACGGTTTCAACCAGAGCACTATTGACAATCAGCCGATCCCTGGTGATCAGCGCGATCCGTTTCTAGAACACCAACATGCCAATCTCCTACAGTGTCATGTCCGAAATTCCCAATATTCCCCTCTTGGAACGACGGATTAGATTTCCTTCTCTTGTGACCACGATGACTTCTTGACCTGAAAATGCTGCTCTCCTGATTTTGGGAAACTCTCTCATCAACGTGCTAACGTTCGTTTTCATGCAATGATTTGCCAAATATCAACTCGGATTCGCAATCAACCTCACGTGAAAAATTCAGCTTGGAACTCAGCTCAACCATCATCGTGCACGAAAAGCACTTTGCATTCCATGGAGGTGCGCCACATCACCGAGCGTATCCAACGTCCAGTGCTGTTCCTCCCAAGTCACGACATTCAGGGCGCTGTTCCAGAGGGTGTATTTTCGCTCGGCACTCAAGTTCAGATTCAGCACCATGCGCACCAAGGCATCCACTCCACCTCCATGCGTGAACACCGCAATGCATTGACCTGCATGGCGTTTCGCCAGATCCAGAAATACGGCTTCAAAGCGTGTCTGCTTCTGGCGCAAACTCTCTCCGCCCTCTGGCGCAAAATCAATGTCTTTGCGCCCAAGCTCCTCCCAAATCCCAGGATAACGTCGCTGACTTTCCTGTTTGTCCATGCCCTCCAGCACTCCAAAGGATCGCTCCCGGAGGCGTTCATCGAGCGAAAGTTTCAGCGAAAGTGCGTCAACGGTCGGTTGTGCACTCTGGATACAGCGTCCCAAATCACTCG
Source organism: Puniceicoccaceae bacterium (assembly GCA_040224245.1). Lineage (NCBI taxonomy): Bacteria > Pseudomonadati > Verrucomicrobiota > Opitutia > Puniceicoccales > Puniceicoccaceae > Puniceicoccaceae bacterium. The sequence continues at coordinate 6,201 of JBEGIR010000047.1, forward strand.
AATAGACTGCAGCAACTGGAAACTCTCTCAATCGCTCAGCCACAGCCTTAGCCTGACGCATGCCCTGATCTGTAAGCGGGCTGTTCTGCTGTCCCTGCCAGATTCCGCGAACGTTCCATTCGGTCTCTCCGTGTCGAATAACGACGAGTTGTGTTCGGTTGGATCGATCCTGTTCCATGAAATTCCAGCGTGGTGCAGGTTTGCCAAAAGGCAATCATTCCAAATGGAACGCACGGAATTCCCCTTCCCTACGTGTCCGATACGCTCTCATCCACCACCCAATGCATCGCAGCATTTACCAGTGCACACTGGCACGCGATGCGATCCAAAATGGGTGCCGCTCGACTGGGAGTCTCGGTCGTGAAGCACCACGGAGTGTGTCGGCGCAACAGATGGATCGCTTCCGGTAAGGCCTCCACCCAGGAATGCAGGTGATCGTGCGGTGGCTGCATCAACCCCTTGTCATTGGGCATATCGTCAATCATGGGTTGAAGCTCTACCGGCAGGTGAGCTGCTCCGGCAGTGAGCAAAGCTCGAGCCGGAGAAGGACGCGAATTCGTGCATGCTGCATGCGCATCGGGCAAATCAGCTGGTGACAATTCATAGAGATAAAATCCCTGGGCTTCGTAGTCCTCATGCAAACAGACAGCCAGATCGAATCGCCGATCTTCCAGCCAGCTCTGATGCGCCCTCGCCTCCGGCGTTGTCGGCACAGGTCCATAGCTGCGATTGATGTCCACGCCATCACTGTTTTCGCGAGTCCCCGCCTGCAATCCCACTGGATTGATCACGGGCAGGATCGAATACTCCACATCATCTCGAAAGGAATTCCGACGCAATAGCTCCAGTAACGCCATGGGTCCCGCAGGTTCATCCCCATGCACCCCGGATGAGAGGTAGATGCGTGCCCGAGCTTGCGTTGGCCTGCGTTCAAACGCAATCAGCGGAAAATCCCCTCGATTCCCAAAACAGGACTCGACAAATCCGGCTCTTCGCGCTGCGTCCCTCAACCGATCCAGCAATGCATTGACATCCATGCCCTTCTGATGAAACCCAATGGCATCATCTGGCAAGTGTTCACGTGGGATTTCGGATTTTACTGCACAAAACAAAACTGTTCACCCTGAGTTGCAGGAACACATTTACTTCATGTTCGCTACTTGTCATCGATTGGGATCTCACATCCCTCACCCTCAAACGCAGGCAGTGTAACGCAACAAACCCCGTCCTGTAGACGGGGTTTGAAAGAAAGTCTGGGGTGGTAGACCGGACTTGAACCGGCGACCCCCGGTACCACAAACCGGTGCTCTAACCAACTGAGCTACAACCACCACGAACAGGCCTCATGGACCTGTGAAGGTGCAACATAACGGGAGCAAATCTCTCATTTCAAGAACAAACTCTCGAAGTTTGATGAAATTTTTGATTCGGCCCTGCAAGGCCATGGCATCTCTGTGCTCTGCGCCGCAGCGCGTCTGAATACCCCTCAAAGATTGCGAATCACAGCTTTGCAAATCCCCTGAATCAGTAGCTCGGTCAACGGGTAGAGTTCCGGGTAGGATTCATTCTCAGCCTTCAGGTAAGGGGTTGCTCCGGGTTTCTGGATGTAACGCTTCAATGTGGTTTCCCCGTCAATTAATGCAGCAACAATGTCTCCGTCCCGTGCAATCCCGGGTTGAATGACAACCGTATCGCCATCGAGAATTCCCACATCGATCATGCTGTCCCCACGCACTTTGAGAGCAAAGGTGTTCTGCCCTGGACGAATGCCTGCCGTTTCGATGTCAATCTGCAGACGACCAATTTCACCTGATGCTTCAACACGGTCGGGATACCCTGCGGCAATGGACCCATAGATCGGAATGTCGAGCATGGCCTTGGGCTGCCCGGGAAAATCAATCTCCTGATCCGCAAAACGAAATGTTCGGGCCTGACCCGGAATGCGGCTGAGGATGCCCTTGCGTTCGAGTGCGCGCAGATGTCCCATCACGGCATTCGTGCTTGCAAACTCAAAATGGTGCTGAATGTCCCGAATGCTCGGCCAATACCCATTCTCGCGCAAGAATGACTGAATGAAATTGAGCATTTCCCGTTGGCGCTTCGTGATACCCTTCATGATGCACATTTGTATATTGCACATGCGTTCAACCGCAAGCTAAAAATACGACATCACCCGCTGAAACGTTCGTTCCGTGCTGCCACGGCTGCGCTTAAACACCCTTCTGGCCGACTGGCTGAGGGCCTGACGTCGATCCATGTCTTGCAGCAATTCTGCGAGCGTCGTGCTGAGAGATGCCGGTTCCAGAATGCGACAAGCTCCTCCTTCCGCCTCGAGCGCGCGACAGATTGCACGAAAGTTACTCAGGGACGGGCCATACACAACCGGGATTCCGAGGGCAGCGGCTTCGATCGGGGTCTGACCTTCGGTGTGCGGGGGGAAGCTGCGGCCAATCACCGCCACATCCGCCACTTGCAACAGGAATTTCAACTCACCAGTCGTGTCCGCCACATGCACCACAGGACATCCCTGCTTCGCCGATTCTGACTTCCACTCCGGTCGACTCCGAAACTGCCAGGAAAAGGCATCACCATAGTTCTGCAGCAGGGAACGCAACTCCGCACGACGTTCAGCGTGGCGTGGAGTTAGAATCAGGCGAACCGCCAGTCCATGCTGCTGGGAGAGTGTACAGACGGCATCGAGCAGCAGACGCTCCTCTCCGGGCCAGGTTGACGCTCCGATGAGGGTAAATGGAGCTGGCACCGGGTTTTCATCCTGCCACAGGGTATCGAGAAGTTTAGAACGCTGCTCCATCGAGAGTGAGACTCCATCTGCCACATCAAACTTGAGGTTGCCCGTTATCGACAATTGCTCAGCCGGATAACCGAGTTCAAGAATGCGCTCGGCGTCCAACTCGGACGCCGCAGCAATGTGGGAAACGGCATGGTAGAACAACGGTTGCAACGCCATCGCACGTTTCATGCGGCGAAAGCTCTTGTCCGACAGGCGCGCATTGATGAGGATGAGCGGAACACCGCGCCTGCGCGCCTCGTGCAAATGCTCAGGCCACAGTTCAGCTTCAGTAATCACGCACACATCGGGTTGAATGCGTCGCCAGGCTCCACACACAACAGGCCAGAAATCGAGTGGAAACGGGATCACCGCCAGTACTTTCGAGCCATATTTTTCCCCGGCCAGTTTGAATCCGGTGCTGGTCGTTGTGGACAGGATGAGTTCCAGATTTGGCACAGAGCACAGCCGTTCCAACAACCCTTCAATCGCGAGCATCTCACCCACACTCACAGCCTGCAGCCAGACCCGGCGCTTCTCCGGACTGGGTTTCGGGATGCGGTACCACCCGAACCTTCCAGCCAGCATATTCCCGTATCCACCGCGACGAAGCATGCGAAAAAGGTAGAACGGAAGTCCCACCAGAAACAGGACAGGGAAGAGGAGTCGATAGATCCAAATCATGGGTCAACAGCAGCGCGGCAAGCGTCGGTAAACAGCATTGCGTTCAATTGATTAAGGTTTGCATTGCAAAGGATTAGCACTAAATTGATGCTTTTGGTATCAAAATCTTCCGCATCCGTTCACTGTGACCTGAACAACCGGAGATAGCCAAGCTGCTTCTTGCTCGATCCATCATTGAATTCACACGCCCGCACACCTCAGCCATGTTCAGTTTGCTCGCTGCCAGTTCTATAGAATCCCTGGTTCACAACAATCTGGCACTCTTCGCCATGGGGCACCTGGGACTGGTGCTGATCCTGCTTGTGTTCTTCTTCAACATGGGTTCGAACAAGGCACCGAAAGAACCCAGGGAGCGAGATGAAGATGCGTTTGATTATGCAACCGAAGATGGTTCGCTTTTTAAGTCGAACACGGAGGGATCGATTCCGCTCGATGCGCTGAAATCGCCTGAAACAACCGATGCGAACGCGGATGCGCTTGACGAACCCATCGTCTTCAACTCCCAAATTCGCGAGCAGGAAATGCCTCCGGAGGCACCACACGACAGCAACGAAGGCGATACGCTCACCCTCGACGAGTCCGATCCGGAGCATGAGTCGGCTGATGCAACATCCGATTCTGATGATTCCACAGCTGATCGTGATTCCGAACCGGAAAGCGAAGAGGATCACAACCGGCGCAAACTGGAACGCATTTCCACCATTCTGGATTCGGCACCTGCCGGTCCGCTCATGCTGATCAATCGGGAAGAACGCATTCTCGATCTGAACGCAGAAGCGAGCGAGCTCTTTCAATACCAGAAACAAGACATCGAGGATCGAAAGATTGATGAAATCATCTTTCTCGAGGAACAGGACTCCTCCGATTCCGACGCGGATGGACTTCAAAAAGCCAAAGGCCACCGCAAAGACGGTTCCCATTTTCCCGTGGAAGTGGAACTGGAGATGGCAGACCGCGAGTTTGGCATCATCATGGTTCGGCTCCAGCCATTCCTGAATGAGGTCATTGGCGCACCCCAACCCGCCGCCGAAACTTCCATCCCAGAACCCGAGCCGACACCCGCTCCCGAAGCAGCACCCCAGCCTTCCGCCGAAAAACTCAAACTCGCCCGGGAAGATGAGTCGCCAGAACCACCAACTGCAACACCTGTGCGCAGTAAGCCGCTTCCGCCTCCACCGCGTCCCAAAAACCGCGGAAATTCCCTGGCCCTCCAGTCGGGCGGCGCCGTTACTTCAACGGGCAAAGCACTCGACTCCAAAACCATCGAGATGTTTTCATCGCAGCTGGGTCAACCCTTACAGTCGATCGCGCAGCTTGCGCAACTCATTGCCTCGGACGAAAAGGCAATTCCACACCTGAAAAAGTATGCCGTGGCGATTCAGGCCAAGAGCAACCGCATCCTTTCACAGATCGAAGAAATGTCGATGCTGGTGAGTGCTCAGACTTCCGAAATTGCGATGCAGGAACACCCGTTCAACCTTGGCAACCTGATGAGCAATCTCGTCAGCCTTGCGAGCAATGTCAGCGGAGAGGAAGGTTCTAAAATCCGCTTTGATCGCGGCGAAAACGACCTCATCGTCATTTCTGATGAAGAGTATTTTGAGAAGGCCTTGAGCAACCTGATCAACATCACCCTGAATAGTGCGGAAAATCAGGAAATCGAATTGGTCGTTCAATCGGAAGTCACCCAATCTTCTGGTGATCCGGCAAAAACCGTCACATTCAACGGGCAGCAGCTCAAAATTCAGAGTCAGCGGCGTCTGACCATCAGTACACGCTTCCCCGGTGACGAGCACTCCCATCGCTTTTTCGATGCTTCCATCAACCGTCCTGAAAGTCCACTGGTCCAAAAACTGCAATCGAGCAGCTCCCTCAAAAACCACATGGCCAGTATCCGTCTGATGAAGGAATTGGCCCGCAACCTGGGCGGAAAGCTGCGCTTCGTGGAAACCGATGCACAGGTCGGAGAAATGCAGCTCATCGTCGAATTGCCCTGCGTAGAGGTGGCCGCATACCCTGCCTGAAGACAGGAGGCACCCTGCCTCGCAATTATCCCTTTTATTCTCGAGACGACAGCCGCTCAGCGAGATCGCGATCCCGTAGATTCAGAGCAGCAATCCACGGGCTGAAGTCATCAGGAGGTGCTGCACAGAAGGACAACCATTCACCCGATGACGGATGCTTCAGTGAAAGACTCCAGGAATGCAGCAATGGGCGTTCCGCAAGCAGGTTCAGGTGCTTCAAATTCCCCGGACGAAACCCGTAGAGCCTGTCGCCGACGATGCAGTGTCCCATGTGGCTGAGATGCACGCGGATCTGATGTGTCCGTCCCGTATGGATTTTGCACTCCAGCAGGCAAAACTGACCGTTATCACTCTGCGCCAGTAACTGCCAATCGGTCTGCGCTGCTTTGCCTTGTGCCAGAACTGCCATGCGCAGGCGATGAACCGGGTGGCGGCTGATTGCACCGTCACAGATGCCCGATTGGGTCGACGGGACTCCGCTGCAAATGGCAAGGTAGCGCTTGTCTGGCTGTCGGTTTCGAAAGGACTCGATGAGAGTCCTCAGGGCATCATCGGTTTTGGCAGCAACCAGCAAGCCCGAAGTATCCTTGTCCAGGCGATGAGCGATGCCCGGACGATCTTCACCATTGAGCATGCTGAGCTGGCCGTTACAATGATGCAGCAATGCATGAACCAACGTATCATCGCCCGTTCCACTGCCCGGATGAGTGACCATGCCCGCAGGTTTGTTCACCACAATGATGAACTCATCTTCGTAACGCACATCCAGTGGAATGGGCACGGCATGGGGAACTGCTGAAGGTTCTGGCTGCAGGAGAATGCGAATCACATCTCCAGGCAAAATGCCCTGTTTTTTCAGGATCACTCTCCCGTTCACGCTGACTCGCCCATCCCTCAGCGCCCGCTGCAGTTGGGAGCGGTTCAGCTCCGGGAAAAGCACAGACAAGTAGCGGTCAACGCGTTCCTTTCCACTGGCGCAACTGGCAGTCTGCTCAAGAAAGGAAGTGTAAGCTGAACTGGCATGCGAACTCATGACGGGGCTTGTAGGTCAGGAAAACAGTTCGCCAGTGGAGCCGACTGCCACTGCATTCAGCGGGTGCGACGGATTTCGGTCCCCTGGAAACGAATCGTAAATCGATAGATACGCTTGACGGTGTTTTCAATGCGATGGGTTTGCGGATCGATGCGGATCGGCACCTCCACCTTGTGAATATCGGCAACAGCATGGTAACCACGCTCTGAAAAAATATCGATCAACATGGCCAGTGCCAAAGCATCCCGAAAGAGTCGATCCTCCGAATTCACGATGGCCATGCCGGAAATCGCATGGCGAATGATGATCGGCATGAAATTTTCATCAATCAAGCGCACCACTTCTGCAAACAGATCCTGGTGATGCCGCTCATAATTGTCGAGACGACTGACGAGATCCTGACGCGCATGCGCCACCAATTGCTGAGCAACGGGAATCACCGAAATGCGATCATTCGTAGCTTCGTCTAGCTCAAGCGAACTTTGATACTCGAGTTCGTCCAGAATGCGGGAACGCACCTCATCAATCGTCCCATAGGCATCGATGTAGTGATAATAAAACTCCTCACGAAGCGACTTCAGGGCTTCATACGTGATCGACTTGAAGGTATTGTATCGACCCAGTGCAGTTGCTTCCGACAGGTCGGTTTTACGAATTTCGTAAAGTGTGCCGACTCCTGAGGCTTCCACTTTCTGGTTGTGCGCGATCATTTCTTCACCGCGCTTGCGCTGACGCCGCACACTCTCCTTCTCATCGATAAACAGGACAACGATGTGAAAATTGGGTCGACGGAAGCGTTGAGAATGATCGGTGCCCAAGTATTTGGAGCGCAGCTCATTCAGACGTACGTAGAGCATTTTGAGGCAGTCCACCTGCACCTGGGTGCGCGGATAACCATCCACGATCACGCCCTTCTGGTTCTCCGGTTTGAGCAGCTCGTCAAAGACCATCTCGGTCACTTCACGATCCCCAACGAGTTTTCCGCGATCAATCAACTCTCGAGCCGCCGGCGTCTTCAACAGACTGCTCACGACAATAGGATCGGCTGTGATGGAGCGCGTGTCCATGATGAAGCGGGTATTGGTTCCTTTGCCGGATCCCGGTGCTCCGTTGAGCCAGAAAATCTCCTTTGGAAAACTCATGTTTTCCTCTCCGTGCTGGGCCAGGAGTTTTTTCCATACCGAGTTGAAGATCAGGGCGGCATCCTTGATCTCTACATCCTCGTGTGACTTGATTGCTTCGTTCTTCACAGTGTCGTTGGGCTTAGGGTCAAAACGTTCCATTAAGACGGCACTTGCAGATCAGGTCAAGTCAAGCGGGAGAGCCGAAAATCCGTAAATCCATTCGATCTGAAAAGGCCAATCCAGCCATCCGTATCTGCTCAATAACAGTGCCCTGCGGTTCCACCCGAACCAGCCCCGGCATCATCCCTTCACCAGTGTGGGTCTCAATTTGTCTTTTTTGGGGAAGCAAATGCGATTGATCGCCTGCTCAAAATCGTCGGCTCCGTCAAGGATGTCGATCTCAAGCCGCAGGTAAAAGGTCGTCAGAGGAGGTTTATAGCCCACATCAAGCCTCGCAGCATCTTTTTCGGTGGTGATCACCCAATCAACACCCGCACTGGAAAAGCGATCATACATGCTGGAGAGTTCATAGTCTGACAGGCGATGGTGATCCAGAAACCGTTCCTTCAGCACCAGGTCAGCTCCAAGATCGATAAGAAACTTCTCAAAACTCTCGGGCACCGCGATGCCGCTGAAACACGCAATCCTGCGACCTTGCAACACCTGCAATTCCTGCTCCTCCGTCGTGTCGATCCGGGAGAGCTTCGTCGGTCGATGCGTGCATTCGATGATGTCGGCATCAGGTTTGTGGGCGAGGATCTGCTGACGCAGGGCACTCGAATCAGTCCCGTCCGATTTGGTGATGAAGACATAAGATGCACGCCGAATGTTGCGAATCGGCTCACGCAAGATGCCTCGTGGCAGGAGTTCCTCATTGCCGAATGGATTGTTTTTATCCACAAGCACCAGATTCAATCTGCCCTTGAGCGGCAGGTACTGAAACCCGTCGTCCAGGATAAGCGTGTCCACACCAAATTTCTTGATGGCATACGCACCCGCCATCACACGGTTCTTGTCGACGACAACCACCACACCCGGAAGGTTCTTTGCCAGCATGTAGGGTTCATCCCCGGCAAAGCGCGAATCCAGCAGCACCTGGCGACCGTTGCTCACCACCTTGGGTTCGGGAGCCTTGCCATGCGTTATCGCTCTCCAGGCCCGCTTCCATTTGGGTTCCTTCTTGCTCTTGTAACCCCTGCTCAGAATGCATACCGAACGCCCGCGCGCGGCGAGGGTCTTCGCAATTCGCTCCACAATCGGAGTCTTTCCCGTGCCTCCAACCGTGAGGTTGCCCACCACAATCACGAGACAGCCCAACGGCTGATTCTTGAACACCATGTGGTTGTACAAAAACAATTTAGAAGCGACAATGGAGCCGTAAAGATAGGACAAAGTTTTGAGAAAAAGTGCGAACCATGTCGCTTTTCCGCCTTGACGCCGGTCGTAAATCACATCAACCGTAAATTGCTCGAAGCCCCTGAGTGTTTCGTCAACTCGATCCTTAAAACGACTCTTCATCTGTTGTGGTTCACTTGATGATCTGGCGGAATGAACTTCAGCTGATGTCACATTTTTTCAGGTTCGTTCGACGCACGATGCGAAAAAAGTAAGGTCAAATGCTATGCAAGTTCAATTGTTAAAATCCAAAATACTCCGTGCAACCGTGACGGATGTACACATGGATTATGAAGGTAGCCTCGCAATCGATTCCGAACTGATGGAGAAGGTGGGCCTGTTCTCGGGGGAGAAAATTCTGGTCGCCAATTTCAGCACCGGAGAGCGTTTCGAAACCTACGCCATTCCCGCTCAGGCAGGTTCAAAAATTTTCTCGATTAACGGTGCAGCAGCACGCAAAGGAATGGTCGGTGATCTGCTCGTGATCATGTCCTTTGCCTGGATCGATGCTGGCGAAGCTGCAACCTGGCGTCCGCGTACCATCACGCTTGCGGACCAAAATCATCGAATCATCAAAGCCGTCTGAAGATCGATCAGACCCCAAACCCATCGTCAACTCAACCACTGTAACCGCACCAACCTACCATCACTGTGAGTGTCAAACTGTTCATTCCCGGACCCATCGCCGTCTCTGAAAAGACGTTTCGTGCGATGGCCACACCCATGATCGGCCACCGTTCGGCCGATTTTGTCAATCTGTACCGATCCATCCAGCCCGGACTTCAAGAGCTGCTCGATACGCAGGACCCGGTCTTCCTATCGACCAGCAGTGCCTGGGGCATCATGGAAGGCGCGGTCAACAACGTCACGCAAAAGAAGGTGCTCAACTGCATGTGCGGTGCGTTTTCGGACAAGTGGAACGACGTTTCACTGCGCAACGGTTTGCAGGCAGACAAACTTCAGGTCGAATGGGGAGATCCCATCCTTCCCGAACAGCTGGACAAGGCTTTGAGTTCTGGTGAATACGACACTGTGACCCTGGTGCATAACGAAACGTCGACCGGGGTCATGAACCCGCTGGAAGAGATCGCCGATGTGCTGAAGAAATATCCCGATGTGATTACCATCGTGGATACGGTCAGTTCATTTTCCGCAGTGCCCATTCACAAGGACGATCTCGGTATCGACATCATCATCACCGGCTCGCAGAAAGCACTTGCAATGCCTCCCGGACTGGCCCTGATCAGTGTTTCCCAGAAGGCACTTGACCGAGCCGCAAGCCAACAGCACCGGGGATACTATTTCGATTTGCTTGAATTTCTGGACAATCACCAGAAAGGCATGACTCCCAGCACGCCCAGCATTTCCTTGATTTACGCGCTGCAATCCAAACTCGAGGACATCGCACAGGAGGGCCTGCAGGCACGCTATGCCCGGCACGCCAACAACAACCAGCTGGTCCACGACTGGGTGCGTTCTGAAGGATTTGATTTTTTTGCAAAACAGGGCTACCGCTCCAAGTCCCTTACCTGCGTGGCAAATACCCGTGAGGTCGACATCGCCAAACTCAACCAGCTTCTCAAGAGCGAGTTTCAAATGGTCATCGACGGAGGATACGGAAAGATCAAAGGGAAAACGTTCCGCATCTCCAACATGGGAGACGAAACCGAGGCAACCCTGTCCGAACTGCTCAATAATCTCTCGACGCTGCTTGCCCGGATCTCGTAAGGATGAAGAAACTGATCATTGCCGAGAAACCCAGTGTCGCAGCCGATCTCGCCCGCGTGCTCGGGAAAGTCAAAAAAGTCGGGGACTACTTTGAGAACGACGAATGGATCATTGCCTCGGCAATTGGTCACCTGGTCGAACTTTACATGCCCGAAGACTTCGACAAAAAGTGGAAGTCCTGGCGCATGCAGTCCCTTCCCATCATCCCAGAGACTTTTCAGCTAAAGCCAATTGAGAAAACCAAATCGCGCTTCAACGAACTGAAGAAACTGCTCGGACGCAAGGATATCGACTGTGTGATCAACGCCTGCGATGCCGGGCGTGAGGGAGAACTGATCTTCGCCTACATCTACGATCTGGCCAAAAAGAAGGTGCCGATCAAGCGACTCTGGATGTCCTCCATGACTCCCGATGCCATTCGCAAGGCATTTGCGGAACTCAAGGACGGCACTGCAATGGAACCGCTCAAATCCGCAGCGAAGTCACGCTCGGAGTCCGACTGGCTCATCGGCATCAACGGCACACGTGCCGTCACCATGAAGCTGTTTGGTTTCCGCGGTGGCAAGGTTGCAACGGTCGGACGTGTGCAAACCCCAACTCTCGCGCTCGTCGTACAGCGGGAACTGGAGATTCGCAATTTCAAGCCCACGCCCTTTTGGCGCATTACCGCTGACTTTGAGATCACCGAAGGGCAGTATGAAGGCACCTACCAACGCGCTGACAAAAAGAAGGATGACTCCAATGCGCACGACAAGCTCGACCGCATCTGGGATGAAGACCGTGCCAAAACCATCCTTGCCGAACTCGAACGGGCAGACAGGGCGATGGTCAGCGAGCAGAAAAAGCGCACCCGCCAGAGTTCACCTCGCCTCTATGACCTGACAACCCTGCAGCGGGAAGCAAACGGGCGTTTTGGATTTCCCGCAGGCATGACCCTGAAAATCGCTCAGTCGCTCTATGAAAAACACAAGGTGCTGACCTATCCGCGAACGGACTCCCGTGCCCTGCCCCAGGATTACCCGGAGACCTGCCGCACTGCGATTCAGCATCTCCCCGACACCTACCAGAGTTCCAAGGACTACATCCTCAAGAACAACCGCATCGACCCATCAGACCGGCGGGTATTCAACAATGCCCAGATTTCGGATCACTTTGCGATCATTCCCACGAATAATCCACCGAAGAAACTCAGCCCGGACGAAGCAAAAATCTATGACATGGTGGTGCGCCGCTTCCTGGCAGTCTTTTTTCCCCCGGCGGAATATGACGTGACCACGCGCCTCTCCGTTGTCGGCGAACATACGTTTAAGACTGAAGGCAAGGTGCTCGTGCACCAGGGCTGGCTCGCCGCATATGACCGCACCAATAATGCGGAAAAAACCCTGCCGGCCCTGAGCAAGGCAGATGAGGACGACACAGGCAATTGCCGTGCGACCAACCGGGACTTCCGTCTGCTCAACGAAGCGACCAAACCACCCGCCCGCTACACCGAGGCCACCTTGCTTTCCGCAATGGAAGGTGCAGGAAAACTCGTTGAAGATGAGGAACTTGCCGATGCCATGAAGGAAAAAGGGCTCGGCACGCCTGCAACGCGTGCCTCCATCATCGATCACCTGATCAAAGAGGCTTACATGATGCGTGAAAACCGCGAACTCCTCCCTACAGCGAAGGCAGAGGAGTTGATGATTTTTCTCAACCACCTGCACGTCGAGGAGTTGACCAGCCCGGCACTCACTGGCGAATGGGAGTACAAGCTGCGGCAGGTTGAACTCGGCAAGATCAGTCGAGAGGCCTTCATGTCCGATATTGTCGGGCTGACCCAAAAAATCGTCGAAAATGCCCGTGCATTTGAAGAAAAGGCTGAGGATCTCAAACCCAGCAATCTGCGCTCTCCCATTGATGGAGAACCCCTGCTCGAAGGCATGCGCTTCTATCAATCGAAGTGTGGAACCGTCAAAATCTACAAAACCATCGGCAATCGCAAAATGGAGGAAGCCGAAATCCAGGAACTGCTCAGCAAGCGCAAGCTCGGTCCCTTGGATGGTTTTCGTTCCAAAGTTGGCAAGCCCTACTCGGCCATGCTGACTCTCGATGACGAGCACAAGGTCAAATTTGTCTTCAACAACGGAAACGGCGGAGATAACGGGAATGGGGAGAACGGTAAAATCGAAGACCTGACCCAGTTTCCCAAAGTGGGAGTGTCTCCCATCGACGGAGCGACGGTCTACGAAACACCCAACGCATACCTGTGTGAATCCTATCACCGGGACGGAAAGGGATTTCGCCTCAGTCGCACCATGCTCGGCAAAACCCTGCCACGCGAACAGGTGGAGAAACTCCTCAAGGATGGCGAGACCGAAGTCATCCAGAACTTCCGCTCCAATCGCACACGAAAGCTGTTTTCCGCCTCCTTGCTGCTCGACAAGACCGGAAAGATCACCTTCAAGTTCCCACCTCGCGAACCCAAGGCAAAGGCCGGAGCGAAGACCCAAAAAACTGCCAGCGATTCCGAAAAAACGTCCTGATCCGGGAATGCTGATCGGCGTAGCAAGGTTTCGAATTTCAAAGCGGTGTTTGAGACGGGATTTCTGGTGTGTATTTTCTCCGGAGCGCAGGGACTGGCGCCACAATGAGCGCACTCAATTTCACTATCTCCTAAACTTCGCGCTTCACTCGCCTGCGGAATCCCTGTATCTCAGACAGGTATGGACAGAAAACCTGTAGTGCTCGTCATTCGCGATGGTTGGGGTTCCAATCCCAATAGCGAACATGATCGTTTCAATGCCGTAAAACTCGCCAAAACTCCAGTTGCGGATCGCATCAGCAGCGAATATCCCCGCACCGAAATCATGGCCTGTGGTCGCGATGTCGGGCTGCCTGACGGTATCATGGGAAACAGCGAAGTCGGCCACCAGAACATCGGGGCTGGGCGCATTGTAGATCAGGAAATCGTGCGCATCGACAAAGGGTTTGAGGAGCGTACCATTTTTAAGAATCCGGTATTCTTGCAAGTCATCGACAAGGTGAAGGCAGGGGGCAAGCTACACCTGATGGGCATCACCTCCGACGCAGGCGTACACGGCATGCTGGAGCATCTCTACGGACTCGTGAGCGCTGCCAAGGAACTCGGTGTCAGTGAGGTATTCCTGCACGCCTTCTCCGATGGACGTGATACGGCTCCGGAAAGTGGTCTCGAATATTTGCGACAGATCGAAGCCAGGTTTTCCGAAATCGGAGCTGGCAAAGTTGCCAGCATCACCGGTCGCTACTGGGCGATGGACCGTGACTTGCGCTGGGATCGCGTTGAAAAAGCCTACAACTGTATCACTGGCAGGGCGGTGGCCAACAAAGCCAATTCGGTAACCGAGGCCATCGAGCGCTACTACTCCAATCCAACAGAACCGAGCATGAAGGGCGACGAATTCATTCCGGCTACCCAGATCGTTCAGTCCGATGGTCAGCCCATTGGTACGGTTGAGGATGGGGATGCCGTCATTTTCTACAATTTCCGTGGCGACCGTCCACGTGAACTGACACGCGCCTTCATTGAAGACAGCTTTGACGGATTTGATCGCGGTCCGAAGCTCGATATTCTTTTCGTCACCATGACCGAGTACCAAAAAGGTCTCTGCCCCAACATCCTGTTCACCAAACCTCCCAAGATGAAGGACATTCTGGGACAGGTCGTCAGCGAGGCAGGTATCCCCCAGTTTCGTTGTGCGGAAACCGAAAAGTTTCCCCACGTAACGTTTTTCTTTAACGACTACCGCGAAGAACCGTTCGAACTGGAGGACCGCGTCATTGTTCCCAGTCCAAAGGATGTATCGACCTACGACCAGAAACCCGAGATGTCGGCTGCCGGAGTTCGCGATGCCGCCAAAGATGCAATCCTCAGCCGGAAGTACGGCCTCATCGTAGTCAACTTTGCAAATCCGGACATGGTCGGGCACACAGGGTCCGTACCGGCAGTCATCCAGGCATGCGAGTTTGTGGATGCCTGCGTTGGCGAACTGATCGAAGCGACGCGTTCCGTTGAGGGTTCCCTGCTGATCACAGCCGATCATGGCAACGCCGATCAGATGTACGACGAATCGAGCAAGGGACCGCACACCTCCCACACACTGAATCCAGTCGAAGTGGTCATCGTAGATGATCGCTTCAAATCCCATTCGCTGCGTTCGACCGGACGCCTTGCAGACATTGCACCCACGCTTCTTTGCATGATGGGAATGGATCAGCCCGATGCGATGACGGGCAACAATCTGATTGCAGATCTCTGACCTTGCACCGCAGGGAGCGAATCGAGTTGAAGGTTGTGAACAACTTTTCAGCAACGGCTCTTTTCCTTTTGGGAAAGAGCCGTTTTGTTGTCTGATCAACGAATCCTGCCCATGTGAAATTCGTCTTAAAAAAGCCCAAATCAAGGAGTTGCAGCACTCATTTTGTTACGCTGCAGTTACGTTTGTTTCAGGCAGGTTAAGATTTCCGAAAAGCTCGGCAATGCCGTTGACCGGTGGAAAAGGCTGTGGATAAGTTGCGAACATCTTCACCCGAAGGACACCATGAGCAGCGCACCGGTCGACCACAAACTTCACTTCAAAACGATTATTCTTTCGGATCTGCACCTTGGATCTCCGTACTGCCAGATCGAAAAAATCATCGAGTTCCTCCACTCCACCACCTCAGAGACGCTTGTGCTCAACGGAGATTTTATTGATGGCTGGAGTCTTGCCCGCAGGGGTGGATGGAGCCATCGGTGCACCCGCGTTATCCGCATTCTTCTCCGCAAAATCGAAACTGAAGGTACCCGCTTGATCTACGTCAGGGGAAATCACGACGATTATCTCGACACCGTGCTGCCCTTGGGATTCTCCAACATCGAAATCGTAAGGGAATTCAAATATCGCACACGCGAGGGAACGTATCTCATCGTTCACGGTGATGGGTTTGACTCCGTCACAACCGAGCACAAGTGGATGGCCATTCTGGGCGACATTGGCTACCAGACGATGATGAAGACCAACCAGCTTTATCAGCGCCATGCCGCGCGCCTGGGTCTGCCCGCATTTTCCATCTCCCAATGGACCAAGGCAAAAGTGAAATCCGTCGTGGCTTTTGTAGACAAATACGAAGAACAACTTCAGGAACTCGCCCAGCAGCAGGGCTACCGTGGTATCATTTGCGGCCACATCCATACCCCTGCCAACAAAACCCTGGGAAACTTCCACTACCTCAATTCCGGAGACTGGGTTGAGTCCAATACCGCAATCGTAGAGCACTATGAAGGCGGATTTGAGGTCATCGATTTTCCGAAACTGCGCCAGTGGAAGTCCGATGCCTCCCAACGCTTTCGTTTTCAGCGAAAGCCGGGTGAGCGCAAACGCAGCGAAGACCTCGATCCTGATTTTACCCCGTTTCACTGACCGAGTGGAGACTCAAACGGATTCTGGCGAATCCGATCTACGGGTTTTCGCAACGGCGAATCTGCAATTCTTTCACAAGTGGGCTGGCATGCTCCACTTGACGCTCGACAAAAAACCGGGACCCCATTGGGATCCCGGTTTTTCTTTCAGAAAGTCGATTTCAGGCAATGATTAACGCTCCTCTACCGGATTGGCGACCTGATTGTACATCGCATGCAAACGGCGTGCATAGGTGAGGGATCGAATCTTGTAATCGATATCGTACTTCACTTCGATGCTCAGCTTTTCCAGTTCTTCCTGGCGAGCGATGGCTGCAGCCTTTGCGGCTTCACTTTCAGCCAATTGGCGTTTCAATCCTGCCAATTCGGTCTGCGCCTTCTGAATCGTGCGCTGGAACTCTGCCATTGCAGAAGAACTATCACCACCCGATGCAGCAGCGTTCACACTGCTGTCTACCGAAGCCTGACGCTGCTCCAGTTCAATGACCGATGCCTCCAGGTCCGCAATCATGGAACGCACACGGGCAGGATCAATGGTTTCACCGGAATTGGCGAGCATGGCCTTCAGACTGTTGACGATCGCACGCTGCTTGGCTGTCGTCTGCTGCAGGTCGGCAATGGCCTGCCCTACAGTGGAAGAAGAAGAAAAATCGCCGCTGGTCACCAAGTCTCGTTTCAGATCCGCTGCACCGCGCTCGGCATCCACAAGTCCGCTCTCAAACGAACGAACCAGTGCCTCAAGATCAGCTGAAGCAATCGGACCATCCGCATTGGCGAGCAATGCTTTGATCCGGTCGAGTCCGTCCTGCTGGGATGTCAGGGAAGAGGAAAGACTTGCAAGACTCGCAGCAGCCTTGGGGTTGATTTCGGTCACCGCTCCACCCAGGCTAGCCCGCAGAATCGCCTCACGCTCTCTGGCTTCCTGTATGCTGGATTCGAGCGAAGCAATTTCTTCGGCAAGTGTTTCAGAACGCTCCTGTGCTTCTGCCTTGGCAGTTGCCTCAGCCTCAAGCTTGGATTCGAGTTCGGCCAGCATGGCTGCCTTTTCTTCCGCATCCTGCTTGGCCTTTTCCTCGGCGAGCTTCATGGCTTCTTCTGTCTGGGTCAATTGCGTCGCGAGTTCTTCGGCCTTTTTCGCATTTTCCTCAGCTTCCTGCTGTGCGTCTTCAAGCACCGCCTTCAACTCGTTTTCCCGCTGCTCGGCGACAACTTTGTCAGCCGCAGCTTGTTTGTTTGTTTTGACCCAA
Organism: Puniceicoccaceae bacterium; assembly: GCA_040224245.1. Classification (NCBI taxonomy): domain Bacteria; kingdom Pseudomonadati; phylum Verrucomicrobiota; class Opitutia; order Puniceicoccales; family Puniceicoccaceae; species Puniceicoccaceae bacterium. The sequence continues at coordinate 23,646 of JBEGIR010000047.1, forward strand.
CTAAAAATCGAATATCCAGCTACCCCAGCGAGAACGATGACAACGATCAGAGGGATGACTGCTAAGCCTTGGTTTTTTTTCATAACAACAGGAGTAAAAAGAAATTACAGGAAAACCTAATTGGTCTACAATATAACCGCTCACACTCGACCAGTGTCAATTTCAAATGAAACGGATTTTCCAATCGGCCCACATCATACACATTTCAAAAATGTTCTCCTGCGGAAGTTTTGCACACTGCCATTTGCACATTCGAGCCTCATACGGTCAATACAGCACCGGGTTTCCTTGTGTTTGACGAAGGTTGACACGAAGATCGAGCTGACCTAGGCAATTCTAAAAATACCCCAACATGTCGTCGACACCATCCATCCTCTTTGTCTGCATGGGCAATATCTGTCGGTCCCCGAGTGCAGAAATAATCTGGAGCCAAAAGCTTCAGGACGCTGGCTTGAAAGGAACTTGCGACTCCGCTGGAACCATTGGATACCATCAGGGAGAACCGCCAGACGCGCGCATGCAGGGCGCTTTGAAACAAGCCGGATATCGCCCCTTCGGGCATTCGCGCAAGGTTGAGGCACGCGATCTGGATCGATTTGACTGGATTCTCGCGATGGACCGGGAAAATCTTCACGCCTTACAGCAGTTGGCTGCATCCAGCGGTAAATCCAGCGACCACTGTCGACTCATGCTGGAATTCGCGGGTATCTCCGATGTGGCAGAAGTTCCCGATCCCTACTATGGTGGAACTGCCGGATTTGACCATGTGGTTCAATTGCTGGAACGCGCAAGCGACCAGCTGATCGAGCGCTTTCAATCGCTGGCAAACGATGATGCTTCAACCGCATGAAGGGCAATGATGCCTTCCGATGGCCCGTGTTACAGTTCAGATCTGCAATAGCTGATGCGTCCAGTCGCATTCTGCAGCAGGCTGCGGGGAAACACACGTCCACAACCAACACCTGCACTCACGGTAAGACAGCATCCTTGCGGAAGAGCCGGTAACGGTATCCATCCCCATCCTCAAAATACAGGTATTGATCATCCAACTCGACGAATTTGCAGGGTTTGCCCAAGTCGAGAGCATCTCCGGGTTCATAGAGAAGAAAATAATCCACCACAATGCACTGTTCTCCCGGTCGATCATTGATGCCCACAATGTTGAGTGCCTGCAACGCAGCCATGATTTCGGGATCTTCCACAGGTGCGGATGACGGTTTTGCTGGCTCAGGATCTCGCTGAGTAATTTCGTCAGGTTCTGTATCGGCGTTGGATGCTGCTTCATGCTGCTGTGACCGCAACTCCTGCTCCGCTTGAACAGGGGAACCAGATCGACGGGATGCGAGGGTTCCCGGATCAACAGAAGAAGATGCTACCCGTCGGTCCGGGTCGAGTGTTTGGAGCCGCCGGGTCCGATCACTCACGGTACCGGCAGAGTCGGCAAGCGAGGTTTCGGATTGCAAAACCTCCGGCACATCCAACCCGGGATCATCCACCGATTCGGTCGCAACCACAAACTCCCGACTCTCCGGCAGGTAGGCTGCAAATCCTTCGATGCGAACCAGCAACGAGGCACCTGCCGCGTCTTTGGCTTCCTGATTTCCCCAAAACTCAATGAAGCGCCCATCTCCACTCTCCACAATTCGCTCACTGATGCGCACTGGCAAGGTTTCCCGGGGCATCACACGGGTCCACACCAGTGTGCCTTTCAATAGCTCACCTTTGAGGGCTGAGCGCACTTCACTCGAACTGGCAGAGTCCGTTACAAACGAAAAGGGAACACCTTCACTGAGAATGATGCGGTGAAAGAAGGTCTGCCTGGACTCTCCAAAATCGTAACTCACACGCCCCATCAACACCGATCCGTCCCACCAGTAGTTGCGGTTCACCTTAAACTGGTTCAACAACTCATCCTCCTGCGAATAAATGCGGTATTCTCCCTGCCACACACCCACATAGGGATCCAGCGTTGCTCGAAACTGGTCGGGTGACAGATCCTGAGCCTGCATCGACACAACTCCGACAAGCGATCCAGGGAGAAGCAAAAGGAATGCGAGAATATTGCGACACTTCATAGCGCTGATCCATCGATACATAGGGAGGTTTGCCACAAAGAACAAGCCCATATCCATCCCGCTTCAACCGTTAGGGCACATCTGAACACTGCTCATGCAATGCTTGAAACAGGGCACGGATTTTCTCGGGGCACTTGACCCCAGGCTCACGTTCGACACCACTGTTCACGTCAATACAAGTCGCTCCGCTCACTCGGATGGCTTCGCAAACATTTTCAGGATGCAGTCCACCTGCAAGTACAAATGGCATCATGGGGTTCGCGGTCGCCAGCTTTCGAAACCCAGACCAGTCCCCCGTCTTTCCGGTCCCCCCGACCTGATGCGGAACATAGGTATCCACAACCACGCGCGAAGCGAAGGGCAGAATCTCCGATGGGAACACGCATTCCGGAGGCAACGAAGGAGCGAGCCATAATTGTTTCCCCGGGGGTACCGACTTTTGCAACTGCTCGAGCCGTTGTTCCGACCCGTTCTTCAAATGCACTTGCAGATGATCGACTCCAGTCTGCCAAATCGCACGTACCAGCATGGGTTCCGGATCGACAACAACCGCTACACGGGTGCCCTCCGGCAAGTTCGAGCTGAGCGAAGTCATCTCCGTCAGGGATACGTGTCGTGGGGATCGAACATGATGGATCATGCCGATGAAGTCGGCGCCCCAATGCAACACATCCAGTGCCAGGCTGATGTCACGCATCCCGCAGATTTTGACTTGGATGGAATTTCGATCAGCCATTCAACAAGGATATTCCAATCTCACGACAGCAAAGCTTTGAACGCAGCAACTACATCAATTGCTGCTGGAGATGCCGCTTCCCGGTCCATCGGGATGCGCAGGCGCTTCATCGCTTCAGTGGTTGTCGGTCCGATGCTCACGGTTTTGGGGATGATCGCCTTTGTTCCACGCAGCAACTTGGCCGCCTGGTCCGCAAAAGATTCCGCAGCCGAAGGACTGGCAAACAACATCCCATGTGCACCGTGCTTGCGAAACGATGCGGCGACCTCGTCATGTTTGAGATCTCGCAATGAGCTTTTGTAAACCTCAAAAACGTCCAGGATCGCTTCACCCTTTCCCTCAAGCATCGACAGTGCCTCCTTGTTCACCTTGTCACCGCACACCCAGAGCACATATGCACTCGGAAGACTGCCCGTTTCGACCAATTCCTTTGCCAACGCAACTCCCGTCGCCTGCTCGGGAATCAAGTCCACTTCAAGGTGCAGTGCCTGCACCTCTGCTGCGGTTCGATGTCCCACACAGGCAATGCGCGCTCCTCCGAACGAACGAATATCCTTAAAGGCCTTGAAGAAGGTCTCGAAAAAATACTTCACTCCGTTAACCGAAGTAAAAACGATCCATTCATAGGTAGCCAAGCCCTTGAGGATTTCGAGCGATTGCTGCGCATCCACAACAGGCTCGACCTGTATCAAGGGCATTGACAAGACCTCCGCCCCGGCTTCCGCCAGCGCAGCCCCGATCTCATCCTGTTCCTGTTCGCTCTTCGTGAGTACAATGCGCTTTCCCTTCAGCGCGGCGGCATGGTTCACACCTGTCATGGTATCCTGGTTCCTTTGCATTCAAATGTGCTTGGAGTCATTCTCATCCTTCACCGTGTAACCCTGTGCCTGGCGCTCCAGGTTGACTTGGTTCTTTTTCACGTAGGAAGCATAGACATCCTCGGCACTGAGACCCATGACCTGCGCAGCAGAGATGAGAAAGTGAAACAAATCAATGATCTCCACTTTTGCATTTTGTTCATCGAAGGTCTGATATTTGGCCCACCATTTCCAAGGGACCGAGTCTACCAGTTCGGCAAGCTCCTGCTGCATCGCCCTGACGTAGTTGAGCAACCACTCGGTCTTGCCCGCTTCATCCAGGTCGTCCAGATTCACCCCGATGCGTTCGTTCAGCTTTTTTTGTAGTTGAAAAATTTCCTCAAGTTTGTCCATAGTTTCCAAGTGCTGTCGTTCACCGAATAGCGAATTCATCCATAACGAATGAGTCTGTATTCAAGAACGGGTTTTGAGGATCATCAAGATCTTCCCCGTATCGAGGCTTCACCACGACGGTTCCATCAGCCATATCGATGACTATGGAGTCCCTGCGACACACGCACAAACCAAAAAATCAATCATCTCTATTCAACGAACGCTATTCACCTGAATTACCCGAGGTTGAAGCCAAACCAATATGACTCACGACCAACAAATGTATTCCCATGCCAGAGTTTGACGAGGAAACATACCAACGCAAAAGTCAGGGCAATCAGTCCCTGAACTATGAACCGGGCCGCAACGCAGAGAAATATAAATCCCGAGAGCCCAACTTCCGGAAAAAAGGAAGTCACACCGACAATGATTCCCCCAGCCTCTGGGTGGAAGCTGCCACCAGCACCTCCTACTCGCCCCCCAAAAAGGAACGGCGTCCCAAGCGCCAGCGCGAAGCCAAATCGGATACCTCCCGCAAATCACGCGGGAAAGGAAACCACCCCCGAAACGGACGCGGACGCAAACGCCGCGAACTTACCCTCTGGGAAAAGATTCTGGGATTTTTCGGCATCAAGCCCAAACACCGCAAGGGCAAAGGTGCTGACAAAAACCGTCGTCAGCGCTCAGGCGCAGAGGGCAAATCCCGCGACGCAGACAATCGCCAAGGCAACCGTCAGGGCCGCGGCGGACGCGGACAGCGCGGAAAACGTGGCGGTTCGCGGGACGGCAACGAGTCCCGACGTTCAGGAGATAGTCCACGCGAGCAGGGTTCCCGCAATCGCAGAAATGACCTCGATGGCGATGCCAACGCCAGTGAGGGCGGAAATCGCAAGCGCAGACGACGCTCCCGTCGTTCCAACGCAGACAGGGCAGAAGGTCACTCCCCGCGAGCAGAGGCTTCAGAACGTGAATCGAACACTCAGGACCGTGAACACCGTGGAGGTTCCGCACGAAGCGAACGCCGCGAGCGCCCACGCCGTGGACCACGCCCTCCCCGCGATTCCGCTCCCGAAGCAGCAGCTCAGTCCGAATCTGACAATCGGCGCGAGAGACCTGAACGTTCTGAGCGCACGGAACGTCCACAGCGCAGCGAGCGCAAGGTCGAATCGGTTGCTGCTCCGCGTACCGAAGGAAATGAAATTGCATTAGGGGCGATCGACCTCGGATCGAACAAGGAGTCCAAGCCAGCAGCCACGACCACTCCCAGTGGTCGCGGAGGGCGCCGCAACCGAAACAGCGCAGCACGTCAGGCACCTGCCACTTCCGAAAAGTCCGCAGCTTCGTTTGTGCCCCATCCCATCGAAATCAAGCCGGTCGAACCATCGACTCCAAAAGAAGACTAAAAAGAGTATTTTTTAGCTTATCAAATTCTGCACAGGGCACCATGATCATGGTGCCCTGTTGCATTTTACACCTCACGCAACCGGAGTTGATACTGGTATGAAAGTGTTTCGAATCGAAGGAGGTCATCCCCTGGAGGGAACGATCGAAGTCTCAGGAGCCAAAAATGCGGCCCTGCCGATCTTCGCTGCCTGCCTGTTAACCGATCAGCGCTGCGTGATCTCGAACGTCCCTGATCTCAGCGACATCCGACTCATGGCCGAACTGCTCCAAACCCTCGGAGCACACGTCGAGCGCCTGGAACCCGGCACCTGGGCCATTGAGGCAAAAACCCTCAACGGAGTAGCCCCTTACGAACTCGTACGACAGATGCGCGCTTCGATCTGCCTGCTGGGTCCACTGGTCGCACGTTTGCGGGAGGCAAATGTCTCCTTTCCCGGAGGATGCGTGATCGGTCCTCGCCCCATTGACCTGCACATCAAGGGACTCAAAAAGCTGGGATGCAAGGTCAATGTCGAGGGAGGATATGTGCAGGTAGACGCCGCCGAATTGAGGGCAAACCACGTATTCCTTGGCGGACGCATGGGCAGCACAGTAACGGGCACTGCCAATATTCTCATGGCTGCAACGCTCGCTCCCGGAGTAACTCACATCGAAAATGCTGCAGCCGAACCCGAAATCGCGGATCTCTGCCGCATGCTTCAGGGCATGGGTGCCAACATCGAAGGCGGTGGCAGCCACACCATCCGCATCGAGGGAGTCAAACAACTCAGCGGAGTGCAACACCGCATCATACCGGATCGCGTCGAAGGCGGCACTTACCTCATGGGTGCCGCAATGACCGGAGGTGACCTTACGGTCAAAAACCTGCCCGCTCCACTCATTGGAGCACTTCTCGACCGATTCGAAGAGGCGGGAGTGAAGCTCCAGATTGCAGCGGATTCGATACGCATCCATACCGATCCCTGTCAATTGCGCCCTGTCGATATCATCACCCTTCCGTTCCCCGGTTTTCCGACGGATCTTCAGGCCCAGATGTGCAGTCTGATGAGTCTGGTCGATGGTCTGAGCATCATCACCGAACGCATTTATCCCAACCGCTTCATGCACATCCCCGAACTGCAGCGCATGGGCGCCGACATTGCTATCGAAGGTGCAAGCGCCATCATCAAGGGAACTCGCCAACTCTCGGGAGCTCCAGTGATGGCATCCGACCTGCGCGCCAGCGCGGCCCTGGTCATCGCCGCACTCGCAGCAAAGGGGGAATCCTGGATACAGCGCATCTATCATATCGAGCGCGGTTACGAGCGCATCCACGAAAAACTGAGTCATCTCGGCATTCGCATGGATCGGCTTGACGATACCGACATGCCCGCATCCATTCAGCTCCTGGACTGATCTTGCTCCAGTCACCCCGACCGTTCACCATGAACCCTTCGCAAGCATCCGATTCGACCCCGTTTTCGTTCAAGAACGAGCAACGCCCGCTCGCTGCAAATCTTGAGAATCGCCTTCGCCCACCCGCATTTGACAGTTTCACAGGGCAGCGCAAGACAGTCGAACGGCTACAGATCATGGTCGGTTCGGCAAGGGACAGAGGCGACATCCTCAGCCATGTACTGCTGAGCGGACCTCCAGGTCTGGGCAAAACAACCCTGGCCAACATCATCGGAAATGAACTCGAGAAAAATGTGAAAATCACTTCAGGTCCCGTGCTCGACAAACCGAGTGACCTTGCGGGTTTGCTCACCAACCTCGAGACGGGCGATATCCTCTTTATTGATGAAATCCACCGCATTTCCCGGGTCGTGGAAGAATATCTTTACTCCGCCATGGAAGATTTTGTCATCGACATCATGATCGACCAAGGTCCCAACGCACGAAGTGTGCGCCTGGAACTCCCGCGCTTTACCCTCGTGGGAGCTACCACGCGTGTCGGTTCACTCACGGCTCCCCTGCGCAGCCGCTTTACCCTGCAAACCCGCCTCGAACACTACGACAGAGACGATCTGACACATATCATCAAACGCTCCTGCGGAATTCTCGAAATCCAGATTTCACCGGACGGAGCTGAGGAAATCGCACGCCGTTCGCGCGGCACTCCCCGTATTGCCAACAATCTCATCCATTTCGTCCGTGACTATGCTCAGCAACGTGCGAATGGAGTCATCACAAAGAAAGCGGCCAATGATGCGCTCGAATTGCTGGAGATTGATCAAAATGGACTCGATGAGATGGACAAGCGCATCCTGCGCCTGATCGCAGTCAACTACAAGGGAGGTCCGGTGGGACTCGGAACGATCGGGGTCGCTGTCAATGAGGACACGCAAACCATTGAGGACGTGCATGAACCTTATCTCATCCAGGAAGGCTATCTGCAGCGCACACCACAGGGGCGCGTGCTCACGGAACGTGCATGGCACGCCATTGGACTGGATCCACTGACTCGCGACCCCTCCCAGCAAAAGCTTGGACTGTAACGCAATTCACCCGCATTTGATTTCGCTATCTGTTTCTCAACATGCAACTTGCACTCATCGTTCCCGGACGCCTGGCCTCCACCCGATTCCCGCAAAAACTGCTGCATCCCATACTTGGCATCCCTCTGATCGTGCACACTGCACGACGCATTCAAAATCAGGTGCCCGATCTTCCGCTCTTCTTTGCAGTCGATCATCCGGACCTGAGCCAGATATTGCGTGAACATGGATTTGACTCCATCCTGACGCGAAGCGACCACAGCAGCGGCACGGATCGCCTGGCCGAGGCCAACGCCAACATCGGCGCCGAACGTGTGGTCAACGTACAGGCCGACGAGCCAATGGTTACGGCAGGTCAGATCCGCCAACTCTGCGCTCTGATTCAATCCCCCGGAACGGACCTGGCAACCCTGGCACACCGCTTCCACTCGCCCGAGGATTTCCTCAATCCCAACCAGGTCAAAGTGGTAATTTCCTCTGAAGGCACCGCACTCTATTTTTCCAGGTCTCCCATTCCCTACCCAAGGGATACATCCGGCACCGTGACGAAGGAATGGTTGCAAACGCAACCCTGCTACCGCCACCTCGGTCTCTACGCCTACACCCGCGAATTCCTGGAAAACTTCACCCGCCTCAAACCGAGTCCTTGCGAATCCATTGAAAAACTCGAACAACTCCGCGCGCTGGAGAACGGATTTCGCATCGCTGTTGGAATCACCGATCATCCATCCATCGGAGTCGATACTCCGGAAGACGCCCAACTGCTCGAACGTCTGCTTCGGGATCAACCCTCGGGCTAACAACGCTCGGGAGCAGGGAAAACGATCCTGCACGTTTTGCATTTTCCCGAATCCTGACCATTTCGCGAAATTTAGTTGCACTACTTTTCATTTTACCCAACTCTCACATGAGTCGCTTTGTCCGAACATTCCGGAACGGATCCCCACCCCCTATTGACCCATGAAACTTCTGAATTCCCTGATCCTGGGTAATCTGCTGCCCTGCTTCGTTTTCCTGCTCCACGCAGTTGAACCCATCCATGCAACCGAATCGATCTACCCATCCGGCTTTCAGGATCCGCAGGCACTCGATCTCAGAACCTATTCCGATGCTGCGATCCACAGTGGGGATGACATCACTCAAATCCTGCAACAGGCCATCGATACTGTCGCCGAGCGCGGGACTTTTGGCATCATCCTGATCCCGCAAGGGGACTACCTGCTCACGGATACGGTGCATGTGTGGAAGGGGATTCGCCTGATCGGCTATGGCTCAACTCGCCCGGTCTTTCGCCTGCCATCCCATACAACAGGGTTTTCTGGAGCATCCCCGCGCTACCTGCTTCACTACGCTTCTGACAAACCCAAACCCGGCGCCGCCTTTCGCGACGCAAATCCTGGCACATTCTACAGTGCACTGAGCAACATCGATTTTATGATCGAACCGGGCAATCCTGCGGCTGTCGCGGTTCGGTCACACTGGGCACAGCACAGTTTCATTTCGCATGTGCGTTTTACACTCTCCGATGCCCTTGCCGGAATCGATGAAGTCGGCAATCTTGTTCACGATTGTGAATTTATTGGTGGACAGTATGGCATCATGACCACCAAGCCATCCCCAAGCTGGCCGTTTGTTCTTCTCGACTCCCACTTTCAGGAACAGCAAATTGCCAGCATACTCACGGAAGAAGCCGGCATGTGCGTCGTTCGCTGTCACTTCGAGCAAAGCCCGTTTGCGGTCGTCGTTCGTGAACAGCGCTCTGAAGAGCTGGTGATGGAGGCTTGCTCCTTCGCCTCCATCCACGAAGCCATCACCTGCATCAGCGAACCCGACAACGCTCGCAGCCAGGTCAACCTCCTGCAATGCCTGGCACAATGGACACCCACCATCGCCCGCTTTCGGGACAAACGAGCACCGGTAACTGCTCCGGATAGTGCTCACTACCAGATCGAGCTTTTCTCACACGGACTGCACATCGGCCCCCAAACGACCTTGCCCAGCATGCAGACTCAACTCCGCGCGGTACCATTGCCAAATCTGCCGCTCCCCCTCCATCGCCCCGAGCGCAAATTGCCACCCAACAATGAATGGATCAATGTGCAAAGCCTCGGAGCGATAGGTGATGGAAATTTTGACAACACCAAAATCCTGCAGGCGGCCGTACGCGAACACGAAGTGCTGTATTTCCCTTCGGGGCGATACCGAATCTCCGATACGCTGACCCTCGCACCCAACAGCTGCCTGGTGGGACTGAGTCCCATCACCACCCAAATCCTCATCACGGATGAAACGCCTGCATTTCATCCGGCAGGTCCACCCAAAGCAGTCATTGAAAGCGCTGAAGGTGGCGATAACATCCTGCAGGGGATTGGCATTGACGCGGGTGCGATCAACCACCGTGCGGTCGCCTTGAAATGGACAGGTTCATCCCGCTCTCTGGTCAGCGATGTTCGCTTCCTTGGCGGCCATGGCACCTACGATACCGATGGCAAATATCTGCAAATCTACAACAACAACCGTTCGGCAGATGCAGACGTTCGCAGGCGATGGGATCGCATGCCGGCAAGTTTGTGGATCACCGAAGACGGTGGGGGGACCTTCAGGAACCTCTGGACGGCAAGTCCTTTTGCTCATGCTGGCATGCTCATCGAACAAACTTCCACGCCCGGCTGGGTTTACCAAATCTCCAGTGAGCACCACCTGCGTAACGAGATCATGATTTCCGATGTACAGAACTGGAAATTCTACGCGCTGCAATTCGAGGAAGAAATGTGGGAGGGAAGAGACACCCTGGCCCTTCGCATTGAACAATCGAAGAACCTCTCCTTCCACAACACCTGGATCTATCGGGTGATGCGGACCTTTACTCCCTATCCATTCGGCATCACGGTCCGGGATTCCCAAAACCTGCATTTCCACGGCATCCATGCTTATGGACCCAGCAAATTCACCGTCGACGATACCCTGCGAATCCTTGATACCGGTGCGGGGGTTCGCAGCCGCGAGGTTGCATGGCTGCACATTGAGGATTCAGCAACCATGCAAACCCCATGCGATGGTCTGAACTATGAGCTGCTGGCCAGTGGTTTCAACCACATCGACAGCCCCGAGGTTGACGCCTCCGGTAACCTGTATTTTGTCGATGAAAAGCACCAGCATGTCTGGCGCTGGAATCATCAACGCTCCCGCACGGAACGGGTGCTCGATTTGCCCATCGAACCTTCCCAACTCATTCTTGAGGATGAGCATCACCTCATCATTCTCACGCGAACCGGAAAGGTGTACCGCAAGGACCTCAGTACGGGCAACGGATATCATGGACTGGAGTCAATCCCACCCACCGATGCTTCGACTGGATTCCAACAACTGGTGATTCCCACGACGCGCTGGCGGGATTCCCACGATTTCCTGGAGGTTGTCAGCTCTCGCAAGCCACATTTCTTCGAGTTTGGGGAGTTTGCCCTTCCCGCCGAAGCGTCCTTTGTGAATGCGGGCATTCTCACCACCTGGTTCCATACGGTCGACCTGCAGCGGACGTATGATCTTCAGAGCGTCTCTCCCCGCACCCATACCTACGTCTCAGATGAGTTCGCCCAAAAGACCTGGCGTTTTACTGTGCGGGAGGATGGAACCCTTGACTCACCTTCCCTGTTTGCCGAGGAGGGCGAAAGTGGTGTTATCGAACTCCCAGGTACTGACAGGGTTCTCATCGCAGCCGGACACCTGTTTGTCTATGATCAAAATGGTCGGTTGTTGCAGACACTCACGCCGCCCCATCGTCCAACCGCAATCGCGGTGGGACCCTCTGTCGACGGAGTCCATTACCTCTACGTATTGGCGCGCCAACACCTGTACCGCACGACCCTTCCACTGCAGTAATCATCTAGCCTTATTCTGGAAGCCACATATCGGAGGCCTTCAGGCCGAGCAGCTCAATCATTTTGATCGCATATTCAAGGTGCCCAAGATCATCAGCTCCGGCATTGTTGGTGCCTAATGTGAATGAAACCCCCGCCGCTTTGGCACGACGCAGGAAGGTTGCGCTGGGAATCTCACGGCGCGCATTGATTTCGAGCGCGATATCATGATCCACGAGTGCCTGAATCACACGATCCATGCGTTCCGGTGTCCACAGCTCGTCATAGCGATCTGCGATAGAGTCGGGAAGATAGGTGGCGTTGACCCATATCTGGATCGGTTCACGTGCGAGTAACTCGACCGTGCGATCCACCAATTGTTCCATGAACGATTGCGGATCTCCAACTTCAGTCTCCTCCGGGAGCCACAGGCGCATGCGTTTGCCCTGGTCATTTGTCCAGGTCATGGAATCCGTAAACACGTAGTCAAAGCGTTCAATGACATCATCGGAGAACAAATCGACCCACTCCCTGCCCTCCGCCTGCATGCCGTGCCAGGTGTGCGGAGGAGAAACGAATGCGTCGAAGTAGTCGATCACCTCAGCATCAGATTCATGTCCCATCTGCAAACCGCAATTGACCGCAATGCCATAGGTAAACCCGTAACGACGCGCATTGGAAAGGGCCTGTTCTAGCGTCAAACCACCCTTGAGGTGCGTGTGCAGATCCACCAGAGGAATGTTGGCCGAGGCGAGATCGATCAAGCGACGCTCAAAGGCCGCATCCTCCAGAGCAGTTCCCAGCGAAGGCAAATCATCCGGCAACAGCCTCACGCGAACGTTGCGGAAATAGACCCTGCTCTCCGGATCGTGGCCCTGCAGCGCAATTGTGCCCGATCCCAATAATCGTCCTGGCATCGAATCCGGGCGATAGGGGTCCTCCGGTTCCGTGTATTCACAGATCAATTCCCCGTTAATGTAGGTCCGGATCGATTTTCCCTGTACGTGGATTCGATATTGGAACCATTCCCCGTCGTTGACGGGAGATTTCCAGGTATTGCGGATCGCATAAATGCTGCCTGTCATCTTGTGCTCCCGATAAGCCCCATTCCTGCTTTCAGGTCGCGCATTGTAAATCTGACATTCGTAGCCTTTCTCCGGCCATCCACTTTCCTGGTATTCCGTGTGGATGTACACTCCTGAATTCGAAAACGCCTCAGTCTTGACTTCCAGTTCCAATTCAAAATTTCGAAAATCATGCGCTGCAATAGGTCCGTCGTAGAACAGGTGGCTCCGTGGTCCATGGGTCACCAGCATTCCCTGTTCCACCGACCATGAATCGGGATGCTCAGCCGCACGCCATCCCTGCAGGGATTGCCCGTCAAAGAGTGGAATCCATGATGATTTACTCTCAGCAAACAGTGAAATGGATGCAAAAATCAGTGAAAGACCGCAAAGCTGACGAAACATGAATCTTAGTATATCGCCTCCAAGTGCCAATGGAAAGCCCGATTTCAATCGCATCCGACTGGCCAGCAAAGTTCGATGCGGTACTTTTATCTGGATGCAAATCCATCCACCAGGCTGCGAGTCGTGGTTCCTCGAATGATCGCTCCGTCCACCAATACATGACTGCGACTCGCAAGCGGGTGATCGATCCGGCGCTGCAAAGCCACCATTCCGGTGACTCCAATCTCGGTGAAGGGAGTGCTGTAGGTTGTCAGTTGCGGAAGCCCCGGAGGCACTGGAATACCGTCATAACCCGTGATCGAAATATCATCCGGCACCCGCACACCTCGCTCCGACAGTCGTCGAATCAATTCATAAGCCTGGTGATCTGCAGCACACACCAATCCGGTCATGCCTGCCTTGATTCTCTCAATCACCAGATCCGCTGCCTTGCACGATTCCCAGGCGTCGGTCTCATCCACAATCATCACTTTTTCCGGATCAAAGGGCAGTCCAAAACGCACATGGTGTTCAAAGTAGGAACCCAGACGGGTCTCAACCCATGGCGTATCGAGGTTGTTCTTATACTTCCAGCTCAAAAACCCGATATTACGATGACCCGATACAAATAGATGCTTGAGCATCTTGGCGATGCCGCGTCCCTGATCCGGATTGATGCTATCGATGTCAAGTTCCTCATACTCATCAAGCACCGAAATCACCTGAAATTTGTTCATCAAGGAACGAACGGCAGACTCTCTGAACGGAAAAACCAACACCACTCCTGTCCAATTATTGCTGGAAGAATTGGGAATGATGCGGCGTGAACGCATGTTGGGTTCAAATTCCGACGGATCCAGAAAAAACAACTCCACCCGGTAGTCGAGTGCCGCAGCTTTCTGGGTGATGCCGGCAAAGATCTTTCCCGCAACTCCTGCCGCATCTGCAACCTTTTCGGAAGCTCCCACCAAAACCGCGATCGTTCCCTTGTCGGTTCGCTGACCCGGCTTCTGATTACGGAAAGCGTTGTAACTGTACCCAAGCTCAGCAGCAAGTTGATAGACCTTGGCACGAGTCTCAGGATTGATGCGCGGGTGATTGGTGAAACAGCGGGAAACCGTCGTAATGGACAAACCGAGGCGATCCGCAATGTATTTCTGGTTAATCTTTCCCATTTTTCGTCCTTCTATTCAGATATTGAAGCAATTGCAGCAAGAAAAACATACAAGAGGATCACTCTGAAATCATGAACAGGTATCGCAGGATACGATGCCAATGATTTCCGCTGTACATTGCAGATTCTGCAAAACAGCCCGACAAAAGCATCCCATCCACAGCAACAGGGCTGCACTTCGATTTGCCTTGGGAAGACTGGAGAAGCAAGCACACCTTCACTGAACAAAAAAACTGCTCCCAGTCAACTTTTTTGCATTGATTTTCATTCTATAATTCTGCCTTAATCAAGGCATCAATATTTCTTAGATGCGCATTATGCATCGTTTTACCCCTCAATCATCTTTAATTTCTTTCACAAATTTGCGCTATATCATGAATTCATATAGACTCGCAACTCCCTCACCCTCTCAAGCAAGCGATCTCGAATCGTTGCACTTGCTGGGTGAACCCGCATTTGCAATCGACACCGCATCACTGCAAGGCCCCTTCCTCATGCAGCTCATTTCCAGCTCCGACCTGTGGGCATTCATCGGCAGCCAAGGTGCCATCACGGCAGGACGTCGCAACCCCGACCATGCGCTCTTCCCCTACTACACGCAGGACAAGTTGTTCGACATGAGTCACTGCTCCGGGTCCTGCATCCATCTACGCGTCACTCCTATCGGCAGCACTACTCCCGTGGCGTGGACCCCATTTTCAGAACCCTGCGCCGCACTGGTTCCCTGCACACGGCGCGTGATCAAGAGCTTCAGTGGCTCCAAAATTGCCCTCGAAGAGCATCACCACGGACTCGGCCTGACGGTTCGCATTACCTGGACAACCAGTAATGCCTATGGCATTCTGCGCCAAACCTCACTCATTCAGAATGAAACCCAGGCTTTGTCAGTCGAGATTCTCGATGGCATGCAAAACATCCTTCCAGCCTCGGTAGACCAACAATTTCAAAACGAATTCTCCATCCTTGTTGATGCCTACAAGCGCAACGAATGGTTTGAACCTGGCCTGGCCACTTATTCCCTCAGTTCTGTACCAACGGATAAGGCCGAACCCAGCGAATCCCTCCGCTGCACCGCTGTCTGGGCAACCGGATTCCCGGGCGAGGGTCAGCTGCTCTGCACCGATCAGGTGCAACGATTCCGCGCAGGGCAAGCACTCCACCCGGAAACGGAAACCCGGGGACGCCGGGGCGCCTATCTTCGATATGCCAGCTTTCGCATGGAGGCGTGCAGTTCTCACAACTGGTGGATGGTCGCAGACATGGATCAGTCCGCAGCCAAAGTGATCCGCACGCGCGAACTCCTGCGCACCGACCGAGACCTCGCACAAAAGATCGAAACGGCCATTCGTGAGGACTGCGACCAACTCTACGCCATGGTCTCGGAAGCCGACGGCATCCAATGCTGCGGCAAAGATCGCAACAATGCACGTCACTTCTCAAACACCCTGTTCAATCTCATGAGGGGAGGCACCTTTCCCCACGGATACAAAGTACCCACACGTGACTTGCTGCAGCACATTCAGCACTGCAACCGCGAAAGTTTCGAACGCCACCAAAGGCGACTGGAGGCCCTGCCCGACGTGATCGAATTGAGCAAGCTCCGCGACACCCTCTCGGAGTTTGCCGGACCCGAACTCACTCGCATTGCCGAAGAATATCTTCCCCTCACCTTCTCACGTCGCCATGGCGATCCGAGTCGCCCCTGGAATCGCTTCAGCATCGACATCAGTGATGACCATGATCAGCCCATTTACGCCTACCAGGGCAACTGGCGGGATATTTTTCAAAACTGGGAAGCATTGCTGCACAGCTACCCGCTCTACACCGATTCGGTAATCTCACGCTTTCTTAACGCAAGCACTGCGGACGGTTACAATCCCTACCGAGTGACCAAATCCGGTTTCGAGTGGGAACGCGAAGAACCCGGCTCTCCATGGTCCAACATCGGGTATTGGGGAGATCATCAGATCGTTTACCTGCTCAAACTCCTGGAGTTCTCAAGCAAGGCACAGCCGACGCACCTTCCCACATTGCTCAATCAGGCACGTTACGCATTTGCAGACGTTCCCTATCGAATCAAGTCCCACGACGAAATCCTGCAAAATGCGCGCAACTCCATATGCTATGACCATGCGTATTCTGATCGCATCGACGCGCGCACCCTGCAAAAAGGATCGGATGGACAACTCTTGCATGATTCCAAGGGTCGCATCCTGCATGCAACCCTCATGGAGAAGTTGCTCATTCCGCTGATCACCAAACTCTCCAATTTCGTGCCTGATGCCGGCATCTGGATGAACACACAGCGCCCGGAATGGAACGATGCAAATAACGCCCTCGCAGGCTATGGAGCCTCGGTCGTCACGCTCGGATACCTGCACCGCTATCTGCAGTTTCTTGAACATTTGCTGCAAACCATGCATCCCGCCGAGTTGCAATTGCATACACCCGTACTGCAGTTGCTCGACAACGTACACGGGATTTTCACCAACCTGAACCCCGAATCCAGACTCTCCGACCGTGAGCGTGGCAGTGCGGTGCATGCACTGGGCAGAGCGGGAACCCTCTATCGCACTAGCTGCTATGATGGATCATTTGGTGAAGCGATCTCTAACACAAACGCAGAGCGCATCCTCGAAGCGTTGCATTGTTTCCGAAAGCATGTCGCCGCAACACTGCGCCACAACCGTCGCGAGGACGCCCTCTACCACGCCTACAACCTGCTGCATTTCCTGCCTGATGGCAGTGTGAGCGTCGAAAATCTCGCACTGATGCTTGAAGGACAGGTATCAATTCTTTCCTCCGGAATTCTGAATCTTGAAGAGTGTGTCGAGCTGACCACTTCGCTGATGGCCAGTGACCTCTATCGCGAAGATCAGCAGAGTTTTCTGCTCTACCCCAATCGATCCCTGCCCAACTTCATCGAAAAGGGCGCGATACCAACATCCGTGCTTGCCGAATACCCCGACGCTGCTCAGCTGCTGCAACGCACTGATTCAGGCCTGGCACAGCAAGGTCCCGACCAGCGTCTGCGCTTCCATGCTTCGTTCCGCAATGCTGGCGACCTGGAAGCTGCCATGCAGCGGCTCAACCTGCCAACCAGGCTGCAAGAGGAAATTCACCGCATCTACGAGGCTACTTTTCACCATCACGCATTCACTGGTCGCTCGGGAACTTTTTTTGCCTACGAAGGACTCGGAAGCATTTATTGGCACATGGTTTCCAAACTGCTCTTGGCCGTTCAGGAAGTGATCCTCCAAAACCCCTCTTCCTCACCAGCCAGATCACGGCTCATCGAACACTATTTCAGCATCCGAAAAGGCATTGGCCTCGACAAGTCACCTGCAGAGTATGGCGCATTCCCAACAGACGCTTACTCACACACTCCAGCACATGCAGGTGCCCAACAACCGGGAATGACCGGGCAGGTCAAGGAGGATTTACTGGTGCGCCTCGGGGAGCTGGGATTGCACATTCGCAACGGATCCCTGCACTTTGAACCCGTACTGTTGCAATGCGATGACTTCACGACGGAATCCATGGAACTGCTTCACGCTGATGACAATCATAAGCTGACGAAACAACCTGTTTCATCCCGAAGTATTGCGTTTACGTTTTGCCACACCCCGATCACCTACCACCTTGACGAAAATGCGCTCAAGACGACCGTTCAAGTTCACTTCAGAGATGGAAGCATCCGTACCATGAAAGAGGCAAAACTCGACACAGCCTTGACAGCTCAGCTCTTTGAACGGAAGGGATTTGTGGAGCACATTACGGTCACCCTTCCCGCCCACCTGCAACACCCAAACCCATCCGCCACTCTCTGAACCACCCTGCCTTTGATTCACCCCGAAACCCATCCTTATGAGCAACACCCCATCTGATTCGCACAACCGGATTTCCACTGTCGAAAAAATCGCCTACGGTTCTGGAGATTCTGCGTCCAATTTCTTTTTTCACACCTTCAACATTTTTCTACTGAGCTACTATGTTGATGTCTTCGGACTCACAGCGGCTGCAGTCGGTACGATGTTTCTGGTCACAAAGCTAGTGGATGCCTTCACCGATATCATCATGGGAATGGTCGCGGATCGCACCAAAACACGGTGGGGACGATTTCGCCCATGGATCCTTTGGATGGCAATCCCTTACGGCATCATCGGCTACTCGATGTTCGCAAACCCTGACCTCTCCTCCAACGGCAAACTGATCTATGCCTACCTC
The DNA here is from genome assembly GCA_040224245.1 of Puniceicoccaceae bacterium. Taxonomy (NCBI): domain Bacteria; kingdom Pseudomonadati; phylum Verrucomicrobiota; class Opitutia; order Puniceicoccales; family Puniceicoccaceae; species Puniceicoccaceae bacterium. The sequence goes on from JBEGIR010000047.1 coordinate 42,234, forward strand.
ACCTACTCCTTGATGATGCTCGTCTACACCGCGATCAACGTACCCTACTCCTCACTGTTGGGCGTGATCTCTCCCCATTCCAACGAGCGCACCTCCCTGTCGACCTACCGCTTTGTGATGGCCTTTCTGGCGCAATTGCTGATTTCAGCCTTCGTGATTCCTTTGAAAAACTTGCTCGGAGGTGAAAACGAAGCCCTCGGCTACCAGCTCACCATGGCGATTTTTGCGTTCCTGTCGATCGCCTTATGGATGTTCACCTTTGCAAGCACGCGGGAACGCGTACCCGTATCACCAACCCAGAGCAAGGATTTGAAGGGAGATCTCAAGGTTTTGCTGCGCAACGGCCCTTGGCTTGCACTGGTGGTCTGTGGGTTGTTCACCCTGATGATGGTTGCTGTGCGCGGGGGTGCCACCCTGTTTTACATGAAATATTATGCGCAGGTGGATTCTGAACCCGTGTTCTGGATCTTCGACAAAACCTCACTCTTTTTCATGGGCGGAACCGCATCAATGGTGGTGGGAGCTGCCTTCACCAAACTGCTCACCCGGTTTTTCTCGAAAAAGAGTCTCATGCTCGGCCTCTTCGGACTGCACGGACTGATGCTGGGTCTTTTCTTTTTCATACCGCCCGAGATGTACTGGACCATGCTCATCGTCAATACGATTGCAACGCTGATCAATGGCCCAACACCCGCAATTGTCTGGTCCATGTATGCTGACGTTGCGGACTACGGAGAATGGAAGTTTCACCGGCGCACGACGGGCCTGGTCTTTTCCGGGGTCATTTTTTCACACAAGACTGGCCTAGCCATCGGCGCGGGACTCTCTGGCTGGATTCTGAGCTGGTTCGGATTCATTGCCAACCAACCTCAGAGCGACATGGCGATTTTTGGCATCCGCTTCATGTTCACGATTGTTCCCTTTCTGCTGCTGATGATCGCAACCGCCGCCATTCTCTTCTACAAGATCAACACTCCGTTGCTCAGGCAAATCGAGTCCGATCTCGAAGCTCGGCGCAGCAACGACCCCACCCGAACCTAGGTGATTTCCACGAGTGGGCGAAGCCCGCAAACACCTTCGCCCATGAATGCAACCATTCCCATGAAAACTCAAATTTCCATCCTGTTCATCTACTTCGCTGCAAGCCTTGCCTTGGGATTCTCACAGGAAGCTGATCCTGCGCAGGAAGTCAGAGCTCCGGTTCCACTGGAAGTGACTCACCTGCCCATTCCGCAGGACCTCAAGCACCTGCTGATCCAGAAACCCTACGTCGATTTCCTTCTACTGATCGATGAAACGGGTGTCGTGAAAGATTTTGTCGCAACCGCATCGAATCATGCAAAACTGCTTCCACCTGCGCAACGCCTGGTAGAGCGTCTGCACTTTGAGCCTGCACAACAAGAGGGCAAGGCCATTCCGATTCGCCATACCATTCGAATCCACTTTGAAGACTTTCAACAACAGGCATGGAGAGATTCTGGCCAAATACCCATGGGCAGCGTCAGCACGGACGGCACGGGTCGAAAGTTCTTTGACCAGGCACCCAGTGCTTTTGCCTACACTCAATCTGAAGTGACAGAACTCGATGTCCCACTGCAACTGGAACAGGGGACCCTGCGGATTGTGGAGGGTCCTGAAGGCCAACCACCAGCCGGGAGTTGCACGATCGAGTTTTATATCGATTCTGACGGAGTACCGCGCCTGCCGTCCGTGTTGGAATCCGATAGTGAGCTTGCAAGCCTTTCGGGACTCGCAAGCCTGCAAAGCATGCGTTTCAAGCCGCTTCGAAAAGATCTCAACCCCACTTACGTCAAGGTGCGACAGCGTTTTCAGTTTGGAAACACTTCCGCGCAAGAGAAACTTTGATTCACTCTGGTGACACCCGGATTCTCAGTTCCGCGTGCCACCAGATGGGAAAACCCTGATCAAGTTGCCGGATTCGGCTTTTTTGTTGCCTCAAGCGTTTTGGTTACTGCGGCAACAAATGATCCAACATCAGACATGCTCTGAGGCAGGATGAGCGTGTTGGTAGTTTGAGCGAGCTTTCCAAACTCCCGCACATACTGCTCAGCAACCCGCAAGTTCATGGCTTCCAGACCTCCAGGACTGTTGAGCGCTTCCGCCACCATGCGCAGACCTTGAGCGGTAGCCGTTGCGATCAATTCAATCTCACGTGCCTGACCCTCGGCCTCATTGATTTGACGCATTTTATCGGCCTCGGAAATGTTAATGGTTTCCTGCTTCATGCCTTCCGACACGTTGATCTTTGCCTGGCGTTCGCCTTCCGACTGAGCGACAACAGCCCGGCGTTCCCGTTCGGCACGCATTTGCTTTTCCAGGGCGTCCTTCACAGAAACGGGAGGCACAATATCCTTAATCTCGTAACGCAGGATTTTAACGCCCCATGGATTTGACGCCTTGTCTACAGCTTCCACCACCTGTGCGTTGATCGTTTCCCGCTCCTCGAACGTGCGGTCCAATTCGATTTTTCCGATTTCAGAACGCAGTGTAGTCTGGGCGAGCTGGGACGCACCGAACTCATAGTTTTCGATACCGTAGCTCGCAGCTTTGGCATCCATGATTTGCATGTAAAGAATGCCATCCACTTCGACTGAAATATTATCCTTGGTGATGCATTGCTGTGAGGGAACATCAATCGCCCGTTCCTTGAGCGAGTGCTTGTAAGCCACCTTGTCCAGAAACGGAATCAGAAAATGAAATCCTGCATCCAGGGTTCGGGAATATTTCCCAAGTCGCTCGACAACAAACTGTTGGCGTTGCGGCACCACCCTTGCTGTTTTGAAGACGGTGATGACGAAGATGAACAAGACCCCCAGGGTCAATAGAGTTGAAGTGCCCATGGTATTGATGGTTTTAGGTTAAAAGATGTAGGCCAACGAGTGCGCTTACTTTTTGCTCACGTAAAGGGTAAGCCCCTCCTGCCGGGCAATCACCACTCGGTCACCGGGAAGCAGTGTATCGCCCGAAACCGCTTCCCAGTTCGAACCTTTAAACTCTACGATCCCGTTATCCCTTCCGTTTTCGAAGCCTCGAATGACAGTTGCAGGTTTTCCGAGAAACTCTTCAACGGCTTGCTCATCTGCACCAATGCTCGAACCCGTGAACCAAGATTTTACGTGCTTTCGAAGGAACCATATCTGCCCAGCAGAAAGTGCCATAAAAATCCAGAAGGGAAGGCCACCTGTTGTCGGAAGGCCAAACTTGAGCATCAACCCGGTAAGAATTGCCGAGGTGCCGAAAAAAACAATAACCGCACCCGGAAGAATAAACTCCAACAGGATGCAAACGAATCCAATAAGGATCCATATTTCAGGGAGATGAAGATTCATGGTAACAGGAATTTAAGAGATGGAAAACTCCATAATAATGAAGTTCGCCCGACTTATAAACCTGAAACGCTCCGAATTATTCGATTCCTGTTTTTTCAATCTTTAGCGTGTGTAGGATAATCTGCAAATTCACAGAGCTGTGCCGTCCATTTTTCCAGAACTCGACCACAGTATTACCAATAAAAAAAACACGGATCTGTATCGAGATATGCATCCGACGGCATGGAAAAACACACCCTCCATACCGTTGCATAGCGAGACCATGGTCCACGGATTTCTCCATCAAACAACACTTCCGGACTCTGCAACTTCATCTCAAGACCTTCGCTCTGTTTGACTTTACCTTCAAACTGCTCGGCCCCTTCAGGAAGCGAAAAGTAAAGGATGCGTTGCTCCATGAAGTCCTGCACTGTTCCCAAGTCCCCCACTTCCAACCCGGGATTTTGCTGGTAGTAGCGTTCCAGCAAAACTCCGCAGCGTTCCAGTTCAAGCGTCGCCGACTCGCAGGCCTTACTCCAGCTTCGGGAACCCGCAAACCCATACGCCATAAAGCCTTGCTTGAATTCCCGACGCACGAGTGCCACTTCATGCTTGGCAAAGGGATGCAGAATTCGGAAACACTCTGTGAACTCTGCTTTTCCTGATCGAATTCCCGGGCAGCGCACTATCGGCAGCAATCCGCTCCACCAGGCTACAATTGCATATCGCTCAATCGCCTCTGCGAGTGCAAACGAGCGAGCCTGACGGGTAAACCATCCCGGGAAGGCAGCCATTCCGTTCGAGGTTGGATCTGCGTCAAATCCAAACCTCTCCCGCTCTGGACCCGAACTGGAGACATGATGCGCCCAGCGTTCCAACGCCTCTGATATCGCTTTGTGGCGAGCAACGAGTGGATTCCGGTCCAAACCGGTGCCATCCATCGCTGCAAAAAGGATATTTGAGAAATCAGCGACACGCAGGCCTGGTCGCAAGCGTGCATTTGCGACCGACCACGTTACGTCTCCAAATTGAATTTTAGATTCTTCCAGTGAATCGATTGGACCGCCATTGGATGCAAAACAATTCGCATATTTAACTGGTGCCAAACTCCGCATTCACCGGAATCAATAGCAAGAATAACAATCCCTCAACGAGGATCTCCGTTTTTCGTGCAGAATGTTACGAATTCACGAATTTCTTGCTTTACATCGGTGTCGTTAGTCATTGGATCTAGGGACTGAGCAGCGTTGGAAAAACCAACGAGCAAAAGGAAAAATGCGACGGTTCCGAGAATTTGATTCTTGAATTGTTTCATGATAGGTACTGGTTATAGGTTAGAGCTACTTTCTAACAAAGTACCGCATAGCTTGAAATGGGCCAAAATACCTGAATTAAGGTATTGCCAGTGCCATCCTGACATGATTCATGTGCCCAATTTTCCAATCTTTCCCCCTCCTTCGACTGTTGATTTGGCTCACATGCGGCATGCTGCTTCCTGTCTTCGTTGCTGCGATCGAACTGGGAAGTCCACAGCAGGAAGTTCACGCCATTCAAGACACGGAACTATCTGAATTCTGGACTGGCATCCGCCTCGATGATGGAAGAATGCTCTTCGCCGGCGACGGTGATACCATCTCGATATATGACGGTTGGAATTGGATAAATCTCTCAATCACATTTCCCGAATCAGTGTGGTGTATGGTTAGCGCCGGAACGAACCAGCTCTGGATTGGGTTGCGCTCTGGATTTGGTCGCCTGACCATCTCTGAAGAGAGTGCCGAATACGTGTCCCTCTCGGGCCTGGTGGAGACAGAAACCAGCTTGGATTCGATCTACCATATCCAAACATTGGGCGACACCGTTTTCTTCTGTGGAAAGGCTGCCATCTACAGCTACAAAAACGACAAGGTCTCCGAACACCGATTCCCGGAAGATGCAGAGCTGTTTCCCTTCACTTTCGACAATGCCGCTTACTGCAAATCCGGAGCCAACCTGTACCAGTGGAATGGGAACCAGTTTGTATTGGAACACTCCTCCCCCGAACTTCTCCAAACCCAGATTTTTCTCGGATGGAAAAATGAAGATGGAACAAAGCAGATCCTTACTCAACGAGGAATCGAGACATTTCAACCGCAACAGATTCTCACCTCTCACCGTTTTCGCGATTTGGGTGCGGAAGGACTGATCCCAGGGCGATCCACCAAGCGGCTCGGAAACTTCCTGTTCACCACTACCAGCAATAAAGGAGCACTGGTCATCAATACAGCAACCCGCTCATCCTATCCCATCATCCCCCGGCATTTTATTGATTTCAAAAATATCGAAGATGTCGTCATCGAAGATGAAAACTTCATCTGGCTGGTCACACGACATCATCTGTTCAGGGTGAACATCAACTCCGGCTCCAGGGTATTCCACTTCACACTCAATCACCCGCATACGAATTACTGGGATCTCGCTGCCATCGGAAACAAGCTCTACTTTTCCTGCAATGAAGGAGTTTATGTCGTCCATCTGTCGCGCCCCCAATCTGCCCCCGAACCTCTCTTTAATAATCTAGTCTACGGACTGACACCTGACGGAAACGATCTCTACCTCTCTACCCCATGGGACTTTGTTCGACTGTATGAAAGTGGTCGGTATGAAAAGGTTCTGGATGATGTGGTTGCGATTGCCTCCGGACTCAATCAGGACGGTTCCGTTTGGGTGTCGACTCAGAATGACGTGCGACGGATACAACCCACCTTGACCGGATGGGAGGAAACCGCCCAGCTCTCCGGTTTCAGGGGAGCTGCTGTTCAGTCTGTTTCCGATCCCGACGGAGCTCTTTGGGTTGTCAGCAACAGCGGTCATCTGGTCCGCTTCACTCAGCCACAAGGCCGGGTGACCCATTACGATCAGACCGCCCAACTTGGGGAGCAACCTTTGCCTGCTTCCGCCTCAAACCTGGGACTTTTCAGTCTGCAGGGATACCCCTTTGCTCTCACCGAAAGATCACTTTATCAATGGAAGACCGAGGCATTGTATGAAGAGGTATCCCCTGCGAATTCCCCTGATACATCGAACGACTGGGAGTGGATCGTCCCGCTGTTCTTTCCGCAGGATTCCAAGATCTGGCTGCTTCGACGACACCAGCGTTTTGGAGGCTACGAAATCGGCCAGCTCACAATGGACCGCACCGGTCAATCCCATTGGAATGGCCAGGCGATCGGAAGTCAGGAGTTTCTCGGCCCCATCCGCAAAATTCAGGAAATTGAAATCGCCGGAAATTCTCTCATCGTCCTCATCGGAACAGATGGTCTACACTTCATCGACCTCGAGCAGTTGCCACCTGTTCTGGCTCCACAAACTCCTGTTCTTCGCTTCGCAACACCAGGCATGCGCCAGCTCTCAAACCGTCAACTCGACGCTGCTTTTGAAGAAGGCAGCGAACTCGTCCCTTCATTCCGATATCATGTTCCTCATTTGCGTTCCGATGAACCCATGTATTTTCAGACCCGTCTCTCTGGCCTGGAATCGCAGTGGAGTGAACCGACCCACCTGACGACACGCTCATTTCCAGGTCTCAAGGACGGTCGCTTCTCCTTTGAGGTTCGGACCGTCAATGGACTGGGGCAGGTGTCCAATCCTGCAGTACTGCACTTTCGCGTACTTCCACCCTGGTACAAAACCGTCCCTGCCTTCGTTGGCTATGCACTCACATTGGTATTGTTTGGATTCATGCTCTTCTACATGCGTCTCAGAGAATCTCATAAACGGCGCATGGAACTTGAACTCAAGGTGAAGGAGCGAACGGCCGAGCTTGAGAAAGCCAATCGCGTCAAATCGGAATTTGTGGCCAACATGAGTCACGAAATTCGAAATCCGATGAATGGCATCATCAACAATGTGAGACTGCTTCGTCCTCATGAACCCGTCGATCCCACACTGCTGCAATCGCTGAGCTATTCGAGCGGATACCTCAATCGCCTGGTACGAAACATTCTCGATTTTTCAAAAATCGATTCTCAAAAACGCACCGTTAGCAAAGCATGGTTTGATCCCGAACCCCTTCGGGCAACCGTCAGCCACTTGTTCAACGACATGGCCAATCGCAGCCAAATTGCACTCATTGTTGCCTATTTTGCTCCTTCCCGCATTTCCATCTACTCCGACCAAAGTCGCATCGAACAGGTGCTCGTCAACCTTATCAGCAACGCCATTCGCTTCACTACGGAGGGTTCAGTCAGGGTAGGCATCCACATTCAGCAAGAAAATGAGACCGAAGCCATGCTGAGTCTCTGGATTCGTGATACGGGAACCGGGATTGCCCCGGAAGACCAGCAGCGCATCTTTGAACCGTTTGAACAAGGTTCGAGTGTCTCGCCAATGGGTCCTGCCGAAAAGGGAACGGGTCTGGGATTGGCAATCGTGAAGGACATCATTGCAACGCTCGGCGGCACACAGGAATTTGAAAGCCAGCTTGGAGAAGGAACCAGTTTCAAAATCAAAATTCCGGTGGCATTGCGAACTCAGGATGAAAATGAGTCCGTTTGGGCAGGGGACTCAGTTCGCCTGAAGGGTCGCTACCTCATCACCGACGACCAGGAATACAATGTCTCCATCTTTCAGGCGTTCATGCAGCAGTGGAATGCCAGTCTCGATGTGGCAAGCTGCGGAAGCGAAGCCTTTGAACTACTGAAGCAATACCGCTATGATGCGATTTTTCTCGATTGGAGTTTACCCGACTACAAGGGTCCTGAAATTGCAAAAATCATTCGTAACGGGAGTTTTCCGCTCAATACCGAAACCCCACTCATTGCCCAGACAGCCTATACCAGTGATTCGCAAAAGGAAGTCTGTCGAATGGCTGGCATGAACGCTTTCATCGAAAAACCATTCAGTCCGGAAAAAATCCTCAGTGAACTCACCCAACTCGTGCCCGACAGAGTTGTCATCGTGCCAACCGATCCGACAGCCTCCAAAGGAAACAAAGATTCCAACGAAGGTCGGGGGAGAAATGACATGAACCTCGAAACCAGCCGCATGATGGCCATGCTGCACAAGAGAAGCCTTGAAGAGGAAGTTAAGATCGAAATCCTATCTCCTGTACAGCAGTTGATTCATGAGATTCACAACCATCACCGATCCCAAAATCTTTCATCCATGCGATCCGCTGTGCACGAGATCAAAAACCTGCTCGGTATCCTGCAGGCACATCGCTCGGTGACCTACTTTGGAGAATTTCAAGATGCCATAGATCGTGGTTCTGAAGCTACCGTTCAACGTTATCTTGACCGCTTGCCGCTCGAACAATCCTGGCTGCAACAATGCGTTGAGGCCTATCTCGCCTTTGAATCTGGATTTAGTCTATCACTGCCTGGAACACTCACCGCCCACCGGGATGCATCGCATGCAGACGTTTCATCCTCTCCAGCTGAGCAGGATTAATGATTCAATCTCTCTTCGTGGGGTTTCCAGAACCCATTGTCGAGTGCATAGCGAATCAACTCAGGAGTGCTGTGCACACCAATCTTGCCCATGATGTTCTTTCGATGGGTTTGCACTGTGCTGGGGCTAAGTCCAACCAGGTTACCAATTTCCTGATCCGAATAACATCCTCCGATCAGTGCTAAAACTTCCTGTTCACGAGGGCTGAGAATTTTCTGAAATGACATCGGCTCTTCGAGCAAACGGTCCCGGATTTTCAGAATTGACGAACTGAAATACGTGCCCCCTGTTGAGACTTTGTGGATCGCTTCCGTCAAGGTTTCCAAGGTCTGAGTGCTCTTATCCAAAAAGCCCTGGAACCCAATCTTGAACGCCCGATGAATGGTCACCGGGTCACTTTCGGATGAAACCGCAAGAATTTTGACCTCCGGATTTTCGGCTTTGAGAATCTCAGCAACGACCAAACCCGAGGTCTGCGGAATGCAGATATCCAGCAGAACCAACCCCGGATTGCTTTCCCGACAAAGTCGAAGAGCGTGGATACCGTCACCTGCAACACCAACCACCTTATACCCAAAAACCGAAGTTACCACGTGCGTCAGAAGCTCCTGGAACAGCTTCTGATCTTCGATGATGGCGATTTCTAAAACGTTGCTAGTCACGGAGGATACCCAATTTAAGGTAGGCGAGTCAGATGGCGATTACAGGAAAAGTCGGTATATTGAGCAATTCATCAACAATGGAACCTTTTTTTAATGCTTCGCTTTTCGACCGAGAACCGCCCAGCTTGCATGATGTGCAAGATTTGGCCAAAGTGTACACTGACTCAAGCGAATTGTTACGCCGTTCAACAATTTCAATCACTGAGATTCCGGAACTGCCTTCTCTTGCAATTCGAGTGAACACTCACACGGTGATCTTGAGTACTCGGCTGCAGTTAGTGCACTTGTTTCCCGATCATACGCTTGAGCTGCAACGTCACATGAGCGGCCCGTTCCACTATGTTGTTCTGGACACAAGCGGACTCGACACGGATCTCGTCCCACTTGAGTCCCTGATCAGTAACCTTCCAAGTGAGCAGCGCATTGCCATTCACAAGGACTGGAGGAATGCACTTTTCAAGGCCATGATCCATGCAGCGCGCGCTCAGCAAGCCGAAGTCTCCAGTTGCTGACACTTGTTGCAATCGCCCTCAATGCATCTGAGCGCAATTCACCGCATTGCTTAGATGCGCAGGTTCCATCTGCGGATCGCCTGCCCCGAGTCCAATGCCACAATCATTGTTTGCGCGGACCTTTTATGATTCTGTCTTTTGCCAATTGAGGAAATCCTTTACATTGTGTTCTTATGCAGAACTTTGTTTTCCACAACCCAACCCGCATCGTATTGGGTCGCCACACGATTCCAAAGCTCCGTAAACTGATCCCCTCAGGTTCCAGAGTGATGCTTGCCTACGGGCACGGCAGCATCAAACAAAACGGGGTCTATGATCAAATCACACAGGCCCTAAATGGATTCGAAACCATCGAATTCTCAGGCATCGACCCCAATCCGAAATATGAGCAATTGCTTCCCGGACTCGAATTGATTCAAAAACACCGAATTCAATTCATCCTTGCAGCAGGAGGGGGTTCCGTAATCGATGCCGTCAAATGGCTGGCTGCCGCGGCCCTGTATGAAGGAGACCCTTGGGACATTCTGACAGGGCAATACAGTGTAAAGGAAGCCCTTCCGATTGGCACGGTTCTCACTCTGCCCGGCACGGGATCGGAAGCCAATGGCAATGCAGTGATCAGTCGTATCGAACCGCTTGCCAAGCGCTCATTCTACTCACCTGCAGTCTTTCCCAGGTTCTCCATACTCGATCCCGAAACGACCTTTAGCCTCCCGAAACACCAGATTGCAAACGGAGTTGCCGACGCATTCACCCATGTCGTCGAGCAGTATTTAACCTACCCCGTCGGAGGACATCTCCAGGACCGCCTTGCAGAAGCCGTCTTTCACACGCTTATCGAACAGGGAGTCCAGGCTGTGGAGAGCACGGACTACGAGATTCGGGCCAATTTCATGTGGGCGTGCACCCTCGCTCTCAATACCCTGCTATCCATGGGGGTTCCTGGAGATTGGGCATCCCACCAAATCGGACACGAACTCACGGCACTGCACGGACTCGACCATGCGCGGACCCTCGCCATCGTGCTACCCAGTCTGTTACGGGAACAGAAAGACTCAAAAAGAGAAAAATTGCTCCAGTTCGGAGATCGCATTTGGGGAATCCGCAGCGGAAGCGAATCCGAACGAATCGAACAGACGATTCAGGCCGTGGAGAAGTTCTTTCGTTCACTCGGCATCGGGGTCCGCTTTTCCGAATACGACTTGGACGCGCGAACGACTCCACAAGAGGTGGCCAATCGGCTTCGATCACAAGGCAGCACTGCCATCGGCGAGCACAACGATATCACACCCGACAAGGTCCAGCGCATTCTCGAAGCAGCGGCATAGAATCCTGCATCGCAGCAATCAGTCCTGTTACACCGCCAATCCATTGCGAAGAAGACCCAGGCTTCAAATCGAAAGTCATGCCTAGCCTACCTTCGAGTCGATACCGAATGCGTCGTGGCTAAAGGGCTTTCACAAAAATTCGGGATGAAATTACCCCGATCAAAACCAACGGTATCAGTGCAGCCGCAATAGGTGCGATCAGCCCGCCTTCCCCCATCACAGTTGAGACATTGGAAACCAGGAAAAACACCATGAACATGCTGATTGCCTTGGAAATGCCTATCATCGGGTTTGTGCGAACTCCGGCAGCCGCAAATGGGACTCCAAAGGTAACCACCAGAAAACATACAAAAGGTGATGCCAGGATGCGGTAGAACCGAATCTGGTAGGGACGGATTTCCGAGTTTTCATGCCCTTCGTGGGCCTTGATCAAGTCTCCAAGCTCCACAAGGGAAAGATCACGCGGTTTCTTGCGCAGCGTCAGCATCAATCCGGGAGGATCTGTGTAGGCTGGTTTCTCAAGGACTTCGAAGGCACGATTTCGGTAGGGTTCATCGCTTTCTCCATCGTAGAACAACTCGTGCCCGTTACGAAAAACCCAATGTCCCGCTGCCATATCAAACCGAGCGGACGCAGCACGAACCCGATAGCGTTCCCTCCCGGACTCTGGATCGATATCATACACCGTCACGTCTTCGGCAAATCCTTCAATCGGAAAAAACACACCGATCAACCAAAGCCGATTCTCCCGAAAGTTCAGCGATCCCAGGTTCAAGATCCTGCGGTCTTTGTCGGGAATCTGCACATCCCCCTCATTCAACCCTCGCAACAGAAATTCCTGCCGCAGGGATTCCTGTGCCCGCACACTCCAGGGAATGACCACACTGTTCAACGCAAAAATCATGAGGGCGCACAACCCTGCCGCTGCGATCAGAGGCGTCGTGATCGTCCAAAGACTGATTCCGGCCGCCTTCATCGCAATGATTTCGTTTTTACGGTGCAGCGAACTCACGCAGAACAGTATGGAAAGCAGCAACATCATCGGAACAATGGACGGCAAATACAGCGGTAGTGCGTAGGCAAAGCTCAGCAAAATCTCAACTGTCGTCGCCCCACGCGTCAGCAAGGCATCCAGGCGATTGTAAACCTCCTGCACGACAAGCAGTCCCAGAATCAATGCCGAGGCGATGCCAAACACCTTCAGCCACTCTGCAAAGATGTACCGCTGGATTCGTTTCCCCATATTCGTTCGACTTCGATTCAGGGTTACATGGAGTATTCCGCATCTCCCTCATGTTCACGCACCTGCAAGTCCCGAGAAAATGCTTCATGCAAGCCCTTCAGCGTGATGTCTTCGTCATGGATGAGCTGATGAAAGTGCCCCTTCTCAAGAAAAGAAGCATCGCCCCCAGCAGAAATCAAAACCGGTGGCTTTCCATGGCGTTGCTCCAGCTCGGCATATACGGGTTCCACCAGAGCCGTAATCATCCCTGCAAACCCCCGCTTGCAACCGATACTGATGGCCTCGCGAGTGCTCTTTCCGATCAGTGCAACATCCTTCCATTCTGACGGATCCACCTCGGGAAGCAGTGCCGTTTTTTCGTGAAGATATTTTGACATGAGGGCAAGCCCCGGAGCGATTACCCCCCCCTCATACCCGCGGTCAGCACTGAGAATATCCAAGGTAACTGCAGTGCCCATATCGATCACAATGGCTGGCACTCCATACTTGGCCTGCGCACCTATCGAATTTGCCAATCGATCCTGCCCGATCTCTGATGGCTTCGGGTAGTCAATGGCCAAACCATGACAGGTTTTCGGATTCAAATTGAATACATGTGAGGTAAAGATACGCAGGTGTTTCATCAGGTGGGGATAAATCCCGGGAACCACCGAGCAAAACGCAATTCCAGATACATTTCCCTTCGAAACCATCCTGTGCAGAATTTCTCCGACTTCCGGCCCGGGGCTTGGTATCTTCAGCGTCGGAAATTTCTCCTTCAGGCACACGCCCTCCTCATTCACAACCGCGATCCGGGTATTGGAGTTGCCAACATCAAGACAAAGCACATTCATTCGTTTTCAAAAGTCATGGTCACCTCCCCGGAGTGCACCGTGTAGAAGGCATTTCCGTCCAAGCGTATGCGCAATTCACCCCGTTCGTCAATTCCGGCTGCGACGCCCGAAACCACACGATTGGCAGCCCGTGCCTGCACGGTTCGATGGGCAAGAAAATCATATTCGCCCCACATTTCCTGGATTTCAGCCTCTTTGGGTGCTTCAAAATAGGCTGTTGACGCGGTGAGCACCTCACGCGCGATCTCTGCCGCAAGCGAATTATAGGCTTCCAACCTTCCCGTCGCCATGCGCAGCGAGATGGCTTTTTGTTCAAGCTCTCCCGTAAAGCTGGAAGCATTCACATTCAGTCCCAAGCCAACAATCAGGTGCTGCACATGATCCGTATCAATCTTTGCCTCTGTGAGAATTCCACCCAGTTTCCGGTCTTCAAGATAGAGATCGTTCGGCCATTTCACCATGACTTTCACGCCAGCGTGCTCCCGCAGAAGGCGTGCCAGACAAAGTCCAATCCACAAGGTATAAATACCCATTCGGGACACGGTCAGATGAGGGCGAAACCCGAGCGACAGGTAGAGGTTTTCCCCATCTTCGCTGTGCCATACATTTCCCCGGCGACCCTTTCCATGTGTCTGCGATCCTGCGATGGCCAACAGTGGTGCAGGTTCCCCACGGTTCAGTCTTCGATCCAGTTCCATATTGGTGCTGTCCACTGAATCAAAGAGGCAACATTGCTCGCTGGGCAGGCTTCCCCCAAAGTGATGCAAAAACGCATCCGCCTCAAAAGTATTCGGCATTTCAAGCAAACGATATCCACGGTTGCGCACGGCTTCAATCTGAAATCCCAGTGTAGCAAAATGATCCATGTGGTGCTTGATGCTGACACGGGATACGCCGAGGTCGTTCGCCAGTTTCCCTCCCGACACAAACTCGCCACAGTGTGAAATCAATACTGCAAGAATCCTGTGTCGGGTATCGGTCATTCGCAGCCTCACCCCATCCCATTTACCCAAACGGTGCAATCCCTTTTCAAAGGGTTTGCAGATCCGATGGGAGGGGAACTCCGGTCACCCATGCGGCCTGCGGTGAACACAGGCCCAACGGGGTTGCTTCACCTGCGCACCAGCCACGATCTGGATGCAAAGACATCAACACCAGGGATCGAATCCGGTGGAGCGACAACCCGCGCTCCCTCTTTCGCCAAAAATGGCTGCCGTTGCAGCACCTCCATAAGACAATCTCCCAATCGGGTAAAATCGCACCCGGCCAGACGTTCCCGACTCAAGCTGCCCTGAACCAATACACCGGAACGTGTTCGCTTGAGCGCTGCACCTGCCACTTTCATCCCCGACTCAGCATCCAGCAGATCATAGGGAGATGGTCGCTCAAAACATGCCTTGGGGGCTGTTTCCCATACATCTGGCTCAAAGAGCTTCACTTGGGGAGCATGGACCTCGCACAGTGCTTCGGCGAGCCATTGATGCAAGCATCCATAAAGCTCGAGCGGCGGCAGAGATGCCCAGTCTGTATCCTTGTGAAGGGCAAGGGCGTAAGTCCAGTCATTCCGGTGATCGACAATGCCACCGCCTGTAGGACGGCGGCAGAGTTCCGCACCCGTAGCTTCGATGCCTTTCACAAAAGCGGAGACTTCTTCATAGCGCTGAGGATATCCAAAAGTGAAGGCACTGTGCGTCCACCCGTAGTGCCGAAACCAGACAGGGCGACCAGAATCAACCTGAGTCAACATCCAGGCATCCAATGCCATGTTGACGGCAGCAGATTCACAGGACTCCAGAAGGATGCAAAGCTTCATTGCGCCAGGATGCGCTGTAAGATGTCTTCCGGGTTCATATCGATGAGTTCGAGCGGAGCGAGTCGGTTTGCATGAAGTTCGGGCAACTCAGCAATGCATTCGCTCAACTGCGGACTCCGGTTGGCCAACACTTCATCCACTCGATCAATCGGAGTGAAAAACGGGGCGTGCTTGAGCACTTCCGGTCGACTGCGGATGAGATCAAGAACGGTTACCGCTACGCGAACAAAACGATCCAGCTCTGCCTTGGAGTAACACTCGGTTGGTTCAATCATCACCCCAAACGCTTCGGGAAACGCAACCGTGGGAGCGTGGTAGCCAAAATCGAGAAACAACTTGCCCAGTCCCGGCATCACTGCCGTTTTGGCAACTCCATTGCTCTCTGCAAGGCTCCAAATCTCTTCCCGGAAACTGAGTACAAACTCGTGCATACGGGGGGTCGCAAGCGATCCCTTCGGCAATTCGTCATAGTGCTCTAAAAGCTGCTTAAACAGGTATCGGGCCGCCAGTACGGCAACCGCCGACATGCGTGGAATTCCCTCATTGCCCAGTGCCTTCAGGTAAGTCAGGCAGCGCACTTTGTGATTAAAATTCCCCCAATGGCGATGAAAACTCCCAATGGTCTTGGAGGGACGAAACGATTCATACACTCCATCCGACCGTTTGCGAATCTGTTGCCCCGGCAGGTAATCGACAAGACACTCGCTCACGGCGACAAATCCGTCTCCGGGGCCGCCACCTCCGTGCGGAATGGACCAGGTCTTGTGAATGTTGTTGTGCACGGCATCCACTCCGAGCGCTGCCAGATTAACCCAGCCCGCGATCGCGTTCATGTTGGCACCATCCATGTATACCAAACCGCCCGCTGCGTGAACCTTGTCCGCGATCAAACGAAAATTGTTCTCAAACACCCCGCAGGTGTTCGGGTTGGTGATCATGATGCCAACCAGGCGCTCTCCGTAAACCGCAAGTTTTTCCTCAAAATCCTCAAGGTTGATTCCTCCGAGCGCATCGGTTTTAAGCACAACAACACCGGCATCTTTTTGTCCATTGCGTCCGGGTGCGTAGCCCGCCATCACAGCTGTGGCAAAATTGGTTCCATGCGCGGTCTGCGGGATGAATACGATATCACGCTGAGCCTGACCCTTTGCCTCATGATAGGCCTGAAAGAGTTTAATGCCCACTAGCTCTCCCTGCGCTCCGGCAACAGGCTGGGTCGTCACTCCTGCCAGTCCTGTGATCGCTTTGAACCACTCCTGCGTTTCATACAGCACTTCGAGACATCCCTGTATGCTCTCCGGGTGAGCCTGTGGATGAATGTGCTGAAACCCATGCAGTCCAGCCGCCCATTCATTGATTTCCGGATTGTATTTCATCGTGCACGACCCCAGAGGATAGATGCCGTTGTCGGGACTTACATTCAGCTGCCCCAACTGCCGATAGTATTGCACGAGAGTTTCTGTGGCAAAGCTTGCAAGTCCAACTGGTCCCTCCCGGCGCAAGTGCGCTGGAATTTCTGGAACATCTGTGGAGGATTCGGAAGCAGCACGTACGAACAGCGACTCCAGAAACGCTTCCAGTCGCTCCCAGTCAATCTCCCGGTCGTGGAAGGATACTTTGAGCAGTGGGGTGTTTCCTGCCAGGCGGTCCGTCACATCGACTCCAAGATGCAAGCCCTGCGCGGACGCCTGTTTGAGCAACGAAGCGACATCCACAGAGACCCGAAAGGTCAGTTCATTGACAAATGGGGCGTTCGGTTGAAGCAGTTCAAAGGGTTCAAACGAGGTAAACAACCGGAGTCCCCTCTTGGCCTGTTCCATCGCTTTCGTCAATTTTGCAGAGAGTCCCTCTTCCCCTGACGCCAGGATCGCCGCTCCTGCCAACGTGGCGATAAAGGCCTGATTCGAGCAGATATTTGACGTAGCCTTATCCCTTCGGATGTGCTGCTCCCTTGCCGACATCACCGCTACAAAACAATTCCTGCCTGAGACATCCTTTGCCTTGCCAACGTAGCGCCCCGGTGTACTGCGCACCAGATTGCGGCGACGCTCATCCATGCGAACTCCAAACACTCCCAGTCCCGGTCCACCAAAGCACGGATTAAATGCGAGGTGTTGGGCCTCACCCACCACCATGTCTGTTCCATACTGCCCCCACTCGCTTGGTGGCTTGAGACCTCCCATGGCAAGATGCACCGGATCAATGATCGCGATGCTGGGGATCGCGTACTGTTCACAACACCTTGTGAGCGCATCCACCTCCTCCACAAACCCGAAGTGATTGACCTGCGGAAACGCAAACGCTGCAATGTCGTCAGGATTTCGGGCAATCGCTGCCGCCAGATCTGCTTCTGTCAAACGGCCCGTCTCAGGATCCAAAGCAACCCACTCACAAATCAGTTCCATGCCCCGGAAGTGGGTCTCCAAAACCTCCCGATCTCCCGGATAGATACCGCCGGAAACAAGCACTCTGGATTTATTCCGACTCGTTCGAAACGCCGTCAGCAAGGCTTCAAACAAAGCCGTGCTACGGTCATACAGCGACGCATTGATCGCCTCAAATCCTGTCAGCGCCGCCATGTTGCACTGATAGATCCACTGCGTGATAAGCGTTCCCTGCGAACGTTCGGGCTGATAGGGTGTGTAGGCCGTCGAGAGTTCGCGGATTTTCAGGACTTCCGCCACAATGGCATGGATTTCGTAATCCGGCAAACCATCCCCGATCAGGGAAAGACCGGTTCGATTCTGGTCTGCAAGTCGCTGCATTTCCTTGGACAGCGCATCACGCCCCAATTCAACCGGTACCTCAAGTTTGCGATCAAACTGGAATGGTTTCGGGATATGCGAGTAGAGATCAGCCAGAGTCCCCAAATCGAGCGACTCGAGCATGCTGGAAATCTCCGCCTCCGAAGCAGGGATGTAGTGACGACAATGCTCCCGGTCCTTTCCCGAGAGTCGAATTGTGGATGCGTTTGTTTTCAAGTTTGGATACATTCAATAAATTCCAACTGCAGCTGATTCCGAAAGTGGATGATCACTTGACTCGCTTGACCTTGCAGCGCGCGCCATATCCCTCAATGGAAAGGTAGTAGGCGCCAAACATTCCTTTTTGAATCGAAACTTCCGGTTCTTTTTCAGAGATCACGAATGTTTTGTCGTCCACTTGTTTCCAGATCTGCCCATTGGTGAGACGAAATACCGTTTCACCATTCCATCCGTCAAAGTTGCCCTCGATTCGGGTTCGGATCTCCCGAAGGGAATCCTCTTCAGCCTCCAACGTGCGTTTCAACGTTTCCTCACCAAAACGTTCCTCCACCGCTTCAGGCTCCCGGATCGGTGCCGCTGTCGATGCATGCAGCTTCACCGATTCGGTGGTCTTCCAGCCAAACAGATTGCCGCTGAGCAGACGCAGCTCGGATTCACTCAATTTCGACAGTCCCGATTCCTCAAATGCTTCGGCTGAAAGGCGGTCCCTGACGTGCACAACGGGTTGCGGTTCGTCGGATGGATTCGCTTCAAGAAAAGCAATCCATCCGAACAGCACCACCGCTGTCAGGCAGTGCACAAGCTTAGTTCTGGTAAACGGGTGCAAACGGCCGGAGGAATGAATCGAGCTTCTCATACAATTCGATGCGTTTCACTGCATTATACGCTCCATGTCCTTCATTGGTGTCAAACTCAACCACAAAATCGACTCCTTCTTTTTTCCCGATCGATTTCAGTTTGCCAACCAACATCCGACTTTGCTCAATGTCCACGAGATAATCAGCGAGTCCATGGTAAATGAAAAGCGGTGCTTTGAGCGACTCAAGTGAATGAATCGCACTCCAATCCTCCAGTTTTGCCAGTTCTTCAGGCTTATCCGGATCCCCAACCTGCTTCTTCCATGCATCACCCGCAAGCGGTCGATCCCATTGGTAATAGGTGCGAATGTGTTCGGGAATGTCCACTACACCAAAGAAATTGACACCAAAGCGGAAGAGGTCGGGGCGTTTCACCACTGCAGTCATGGTTGCGTATCCACCAAAACTCGCGCCCATGATTCCCACGTTTTCGGGTTGTGCGTATCCCTCTTGAATCGCCCACTCCACACCATCGTAGATATCATTCATGATGGCATCCCATGCCTTGAAAGAGGAACGATAGTGATCATCCCCATACCCCGTGGAGCTGCGAAAGTTCACCTTCAAAACCGCAAATCCACGACTTGTCAGGTAGGAGGGTTCGATGTCGTACCACCAGCGAATTCCCCAAGTGTCCCGCGCCCACGGTCCGCCATGAGGATTGACAATCAATGGAACGGCTTCCCCTTTCTGATATCCTTCCGGGAAGTACAGATAGCCATGGATTGTCCGCCCATCACGGGACGTGTAGTGAATCGGTGTCTGTGTCGCCAGCGGAACGTTTTTAAGATTCGGAAATACCTGTCCCAATGCCTCCATGGAAGAAGTGCCCAGGTTCAACAGGAAATACTCCGGCGACTTCAGGTCGGAGAATGAACGAATCAGTAGCTTTTGGCCGAACTCATCCGCACCCACAACCGAATTGAACCCGTCCGGAATGGCATCGTCGATCATCTTCGCCAATGCGGCAAAATGGGGATCAAAATAATGATTTACTGGTTTTTCCCGTTCGTATCCAACACCCACAACCCGTTTGGTGCGGGGATCGAGAAACGTGCGTGAAACGCTGATGTCATAGGTTTCATCAGACAGGATCGGTTCTTCTGAGATTTCTCCAGTTTCCAGCGAAATACCAAAAAGGCTGGCATATCCACGCTCATCGTTTTGGGAAACATAAAACGTTTTGCCATCCGCACTTGTGCCAACCAATTCGGGAGCTTCATAAATACTGGGAATATCCAGCAACTTCACCCACTCACCTTTTTCGTCCTTTTCGTCTTCATATTCAACCCGGTATACCGCAGCTGAGACATCATTCATGTCCTGCCACCACAATCCACCCGAGATTCTTCCGCTTTTCGCATCCACAAAATAACTGGCCACGTAGCCCGGATTGTTCATGAATTTGCGAAGGCGGCCTGAATCTATGTCCATGTAATAGAGATCAGGATAGTTCGAACGACGATCATTTCGGGTGACCAGCACCTCTCTGTCACGGGAGGGAAGTCGGTGCAAAAAACTGACAGCACCACTGATACCGCCCCACTGGCGGTTTCGCTCGATTGCCGACTCCACCATCACCTTGTGATTGGACCCATCCACGCTGACCCCAAAAATGGAACCCGTATTTCGCATGTTTGCGTTGGTTGACTCACCTTGGTTCATGGAATAAAAGATACGGTCACTGCTCACCCAGTAAAAGTTGGTGACATCCAGTTTCTGTCCGGTCAGCACTCGTGGAGTGCGGGTCTCAAGGTCAACAACGACCACGTTCATGAAACCGTCGTAGGGAGCCAATGCGGCAACATATTTCCCATCGGGAGAGAGTTGGAAACGGTCAAAAGTTGGGTTCTGAAAATAATCGGCAACAGGAGGAATTTCAGAGGCGAAGGATATCGAAGAGAGCAGGGTGAGGGCAAATAGGATAGAAGCTTTCATGTTCAGTTTCAGGTTGAAAAGATCACTACATCAACGGATTACGGAAAAAAAACGCGCGGCCATGGCCGCGCGTTTTAGAAGTATTACATCAGCTGCCAACGATCAGAAATCGTAAGACATGCGAACATACCAGAAGGCGGGTTCGGTATAGGACACACCCGCAAGCGCACCAACGCCAGCGAATGGATCAACCGGAGCTTCATCGTTCAGGATGTTGTTCACACCCACGGTGATCTCCGTACCAGCGAATCCGCTGTAAGTTGCACTCAGGTTGGCAACAAACTGCGACTTGACGGTATACTGCAGCAACAGAACATCATCTGCCGTATAGACGTTTCCGAAGGACAACTGGCGAACCATTTCATCGATCAGGATGCCATAGAAAGAGGCTGACCAATCACCACGACTCCAGTTGAGGGCCATTGTGTGGCGCCATTCCGGAACCAGATAGCTGCCCACCTGCTCGCCTCCGTCAATCGTGAAGGAATCGAGGTAGGTTGCATCCCAACGCGCAAAGAAGCGTCCAAGGTTTTCAGTCTCATATGTGTAAGACAGTGAGAAGTCGTAACCCTTGTACTTCGATTCCGAGATGTTTGCATAGTCGTCACGGATGAACAGCACCTGGTTGGTGACCGAATCACGAACAACCTTTCCAGCGAATGTCGGGTTGCCTTCAAAATCCCCCTGCAGGAACTCAGCATATCCGAAGAAATCGCTGAGCTGTGCGAGCATGTTGGAACGATCCATTTCAAAATACTCAGCAGAGAATACGAGTCCGTCGAGACGACCCTTAGGTTCAAGCACGATACCAGCGAAGTAATTGTCCGAAGTTTCAGGACCGAGGTCAGGATTTCCTGCGGTTACAACCTGAATCTGGTCAATTTGAGTTCCCGTTACCGGGTCAAACACCTGGCTCGAAGAGAACGATGTCGAACTCGCAGTGAAGAGGTAGGCCAAGTCGGGTGCCTTGAAGGATTCATTGTAGGAACCCTTGATAACCAACCAATCCAGCGGACGATACTTGAAACCGATCTTCGGGCGGATGTCTTTTTCGAATCCGTCGTCAGAATACATTTCGTAACGGCCTGCCAACTGGAACTCCAGTTGCTTGGTCACCGGGAGACTAAACTCTGCGTAGAATGCAGTCACGTCGCGGTCACCCAAGCTGGAAGTTCCTTCGCTTCCACCGAGGATGTCACCTGTTGCATTGAGATCGGTCTTGATGTTGTCCCAGCGCTCAATGCGGTGCTCAGCTCCCACGGAGAAACCCATGTTTCCACCCGGAAGCTCCAAGATCGTTCCCGACAAGTTGGCGTCATAGGAATACATTTCCATCGAAGCGGAATTCGGGTTGTAGATCTCGATGTAATCCGCCATTGCCTGTTCGTTGATACCGAACCAGTTGTAATACACACGCTCTTCGAGTGCGGTATTTGGATTCCATGCCAGGCTGCCGTCACCATTGCGGGTCAGACCCATGAGTGCCTGCTGCAGGCGGGAGTCCGCAGCTGCAATGTTGTTTACGTTAACCGAATTCTTGGAATAAACCATTCCGGCTTCCCAGGACCAGTCGCCCGTTGCAAAGTCAGGCAGCAGACCCGTTACGCCCGCAACGATGCGAGGTGTGTCAGAAGTCACATCACTCAAACGAGCTGCATTTTCCACGAGACGACGACGACCATTGTTGATGTCAACACCCCAGGGATTGAAAGCATTGTAGGAGGGGATGATCATGCCGTCCCCTTCATCGAGTCCGCGAGAGGTTTCGATGTCAACAGGTGTCTGAGCGGCATATACTTCAGATTCCACACGGCTGAACGAAAGCTCGAGGAATGCCTCCAGGTTATCCGTCAGATCGCGGGTAGCACGAGTGTAGAATGAGAAACGACGGAATTCGGGATACAGGCCCGATGCAGTCTGATAATTGAACAGATTTGCGGCATTTACGGCTCCATCGGCTGTCGGATTGTTAGTGGGATCAAGGAATGTGCGACGACCTACTCCAGGTACGTTCACATAACCGGGGAATCCACGACTGGAACGGGTATCGAACCAACCATCTGAAATAGGGTCAGTGAATCCAATGCCTGCGAGGTATTCATCCAGCGAACCCATTCCCGAAGCTTCGAGACCATCCACAACGTATTTGGGATCTGCTTTGTGGGCGCGACTCGTTTGGTCTGCGTTCTTACTGAAGTCAAGATCTCCGGCAAACACAGCCTGCTGATCCATAAAGTCCACCGAGACAAGGAAACTGCTCTTCGCATCTGCAGTTCCCAGCGTTGCGGAAAACTTGCGCATGAAAGCACCCGTATCGAAGTAGTCGCCAACCTGGGCCACTACATTCATGCCCTGATAGTCGCGCTTGAGGCGAACGTTGACCACACCGGCTACCGCATCCGAACCATAAATCGCCGATGCACCATCCTTAAGGATTTCGATCGAGTCGATCGCTCCGGCGGGAATGCTGTTCAAGTCAAAGACTGTCTGCAAACCGTCAAATCCAGGAGCTGCATAGGGAGCTGCACGACGACCGTTCACCAAAACCAGAGTCTGGTTGTTACCAATACCACGAACGTTGATCGTGCTGACACCAGGAGTGAAGCTTACACCTGAGTCCGTTGGAGTCAGTGCCTGACCGTTGTTGAAAGACAGTGAACGCAGAGCGTCTCCCACAGTTGAGAAACCCGTGTTTTCAAGCGATTCAGCGTTGAGCTGAATGACCGGTGCTACAGGCTCCATGTCGAGCCGCGCAATACGCGAACCCGTCATGACAAACGCCTCGAGTTCTTCGTATTCTTCGTCTTGTTCCTCAGTCTGGGCAAAGGAGACTGCCGGAGCAAGGACCAACATTGCCATCATCCATTTGAACGACGACAAACCTTTCCAAGTTTTTAGTAATTTTGGCATGCTAAGTTTTGAGTTATGTGTTTAAGGCGCAGGTATTCCCTGTGGCCCAATCTTTTATGTGATTTTAAAACATCCAAATTGCAAACAATTTTTCAGTTTAATATCCACTCAAAATAGGTAAAGGCGAAATCACTGCGGTTTTGGTTGTAAAAAGCAATACCACTGCCACTTTTGCAAATTGCCGCAACTTCGCTCAGGAAAATGGAAAAATGATGCAACTCTTCCTGTAGAAAAATCTGCCGGTATGCTGAAAATACTCAGTTACAGATCCGCATCTCCTGACTCATCGGTTAAAATGCAAAAAACTGCAGTCAAATCGACTGCAGTTTTTGAGAAAATCACGGCATTTTATGCCGGTCTTCGCCAGAATAATCCTTAGAATGTCGTTTTCAATGCGTTGCGAACCGCATTCAAATACGCTTCTACGTGGCTCTGCGGGCTGATACCCTGGGCGCGTTGCAGCAAGTCCACAGCCTCCGCGAACTTGTTCTGCGCAACCTTGACACGGGCTGCCTGCACCAGTCCATCCACTTGGGCATCCTGAAGCTTCTGAGCGCGCTCAAAATAGAACAGTGCCATCTCATAATCGAGCTGGGTAAAATAATGCTCACCCATTAACAACAGGGCCTCGCTATTGGTGGGGTCCAGCTCAATGACCTGCTCAAGCGATGCAATCGCACTGGCTTCGTTCCCTGTTGCAAACGCAAGTTTGGACTTGAGGTTCAGCAACTCAAGCTGCTGGGCATCATTCAACGATCCGGAACGAGACTCAATCTTACCGAGAAACTCACTCGCCTCCGAAACCGCTCCCATGGAAATCAGACCACGCGTGTAGCGGATCAGTCGTGCGATATCCGGCTGGGCTGTGCCTTCCAAAACCCTTGCATAAACATCAGTGGAGAGTCCGTAGAGCTTCTGATTCAAGTAAATGTCGCCCAAGAGCATGCGAGCCGCATCATCAGCAAGGCCGCGACGTTCGAGCAGCTCGAGATACTTTGCCGCCTTCATTTCTTCCTGAAGAGAGAGGCTCGAATTGGCAGCCGCGGTGTAATAGGCCGCCATACGAGGGTTGCTCTGAATCAGCTCGTCAAACTTGGCAAGTGACTCTTCATACAGTCCGACTCGTTGCAGAGCCGTCGCCTTTCCGACCTGCCAATCCTTGTTTTTGGGAGAAAGCACACCCGCCATGCGGTAGGCATCCAGGGCAGAATGATCCTGCCCCAGGTTGAGGTAACAATACCCCAACAGACCAAAAGAATCGCCTTCCTGATTGCCCAGTTCGATGGCCTTGATCAAAAACTCGAGTCCCTTCTCGTAGTTCTGGGTCTGAATATACGCCAGAGCACTGTTTTTATATGCGCGCTGAAAATTGGGAAACTTGCGAATGGCAGCCTCATAGGCACGAATCCCGGCATCGTAATCACCCATCTGCAGGTGGATGTTACCCAGGGTGTAATCGAGCGCCGCACTCGAATCCGGTTTGATCGCACCCCGCATCAGTGCCACTGCACCCTGCATGTTTTCCTGGGATAATAATTCACCCAACTGTTTAAAAGTCTCCGATTCGTCCGACGTGATCTGCGGTTCTTTTTCGGTCAGAACACCATAGCTTCCGAGAAAACGCTTCACAAAATCTGGATTACTCCATGAATTCTGACTCAAGGGAAATACCTGAGCAAACAGCCCAATCGTGGTGAACAGTAAGCTCACTGAAAAGAATAATGCTTTGATTTTCATGCTCCTAAAATAGATTGGATTCATCTTACTGCGAAAAATCGTAAGGGATGGGTTGAATGTACTGCGCTCGAACCTTCTCGCCTCCCTTACGCGGGGCTTCAAACTTCCAGCG
This sequence comes from Puniceicoccaceae bacterium, assembly GCA_040224245.1. Classification (NCBI taxonomy): domain Bacteria; kingdom Pseudomonadati; phylum Verrucomicrobiota; class Opitutia; order Puniceicoccales; family Puniceicoccaceae; species Puniceicoccaceae bacterium. The sequence continues at coordinate 67,703 of JBEGIR010000047.1, forward strand.
CACAAGTGCCTGGCGAACGGGTTGCACCACCTCCTGATGTGTGGCTTCCACAACCTCCATCACGCTGACATCGCCATTTTCGTCGATCATGATGCGCACGCGGATCACACCCTTTGGACCCGTCGCGATGAATGCAGGCGGAAACTGTGGCGGAATCTGCCGAATCGCCCGTGGCCGTGAGTCGAGATCGGAAATCGAGAAGATCATCAATTCACCCGCGACGTCCGGTTGAACAGCAAAGGAATCGAGCTGGAAATTACCCATAGCCCCACCAGTTCCCGGATTCAGAGCCGCTTCGAGCTGACTGAGATCCAGTTGCTGTGGCGGTTGTTCCAACTCCGGCTGCTCCTGTTCAACTTCTTCTTCGGGTGGTGGCGGAGGTTCGGGTGGTGGTGGTGGCGGCGGCGGGAGCGCAAGGTCCACACTGCGCACGACATATTGATCCCGCGGATCCCCACTGATCCACTGAGTAATCGGGAGGATAGCGAAGATTGCGAATCCCGTCAAAAAGGTCGCAAACACCAACCGGATGTAAAACCGGTTCTGTCGCTTGGGTTCAAACCCGCTGAATCGTCGATTGCTTGCCATTCCCGCAGGTTACTTCTGGGTCGAAATGTTCACACTGACTGCACCGGCGAGCTTGGCTTCGTCGATGACACGGACCAGCAAGCGTGTCGGAACGGACTCATCCGCCTGAATGATCACCGGGATGTTGGCATCCTCCTGCACCAAGCGACGTACAACTGCGCGCACTCCATTCGGACCAATTTCACGCCCTCCATAAACCACGTTTCCGCTTGCGGAAATCGCAATCAGGATGCTGGTCTTTTCAAGCTGAATCGCGCTGGCAGCCTGAGGCTTGGTCACCTCAATGCCCGTCTCTTCGACAAACACAGTGGTCACAATAAAAAAGATCAACAGGATGAACACCATGTCAATCAGCGGCGAGATGTTGATATCATCCGATCCGCCACTGTTTCCTGAAAAAACTCTTCTCCTTCTCATAAAATCAAACGTTTTTGGGACTCCGTTTTTCGTAGACCTGAACGGTCAGCGTCTCCGCCGCAATCAGACAGGCTTCCATTTCATTGCGTCGTTTCATGACCAGAAACGCGATGATATAGGCCGGAATCGCGATGATCAACCCGGTCTGTGTTGTAATCAGTGCTTCGGAAATTCCTCCAGCAATGAGGTCAACCGTCTCCGTCCCACTGCCCGTGGAGAGCCCCTGAAAGGTCGAAAGCATGCCTGTCACGGTTCCAAGCAATCCCATCAAAGGAGCCACCCCGATGAGGATGAACAGGAATTTGCGTTGCCGGTCGATGCGCGAAAGATAGCTGTTGTGGATTTCCTCAAAGCGCGCCCGCACATCCTGCACCGTGTTCACGGTTTCATCCTGACTGTATTCGATGATATCCCGCAGCGCCCCTTCGGCCTGAAGTGGGTTTCGAACCCATTCCGCCAGGCGACTCTTGGGAATCTTGTAAAAGCGGTTGGCTGAAAAATAAAAGAAGGCATCGAAGGCCGTCCAATAGATGAACAGCGCAATCATCACCAGCGGTATCATCAACCACCCACCGGAGATCCACAAATGCAGCGTCTCTCCCACAATGCCTGTAGCGCTCGTATCCATATGACCTGATTCGGTAACGGCAGTGCTCTGGGAGGGTCAGTTCTTGCGATTCAATCCGTTGACAAATGCAACCGCAATGCGCTCCATGTTGGCGAGCACACCCTGGGCACGCCGGTGCAGCAAAGAGTGCAAGATCAAGGAGGGAATCGCTACGATCAACCCAAACTCTGTGGTGACCAGAGCTTCCGAAATACCACTGGAAAGGCTCTTCGCATCACCAGTTCCAAATATGGTGATCAATTTAAAGGTATTGATCATGCCCGTGACGGTTCCCAGCAGACCCATCAGCGGAGCCGTAGCCGCTGTGACCGCGATAAATGGCAACAACCGCTCCATCTTGGGCTGCACTTCAATCATGCTTTCATACATGACCTCTTCAATCAGCTCCTTCGATTCATCGGAATGAATCACAGCATCAACGAGCATCTTGCCCGCTGGCCCCGGAACCGCTTCGGCAGCCGCACGTGCTCCCTGCGTATCGCCTTTGTTCAAAGGTTCAAGAATGCCATGCAATGCACCTGGAGCCGGCATTTTAACGGTGTAGATTTCAAAGGCCTTGAACAGTGCGGTCAGCAGAGAGGCGAGCGCAAAACCGAGGATCGGATAGATCCAGATACCCCCGGACTGAATGTGTTCCAAAATCGACTCTTCCTGCTTCTTGACCGCCAATGCGTTGCCCAAGGTAGCATCCATCGGAACCCTTCCCTCTCCAGACTCGACAACTGTCTTGATCAACTGAGTAGTCGCCGCATCAATGGTGAAAATGGAAGGTTCGAGCGACCCCGACGGTATCGCAAGTCCTGCAATATCGGATCGATTGCTCGCAAAGTAGACCGACGGTCCTACAACCACAAAATGCCCGGACTCGTACGTGCCCGTTTCAGATACAGCCTGTCCCTCAAACTTGTAACCGCCAATCAGGTTGTCGATGCGATCCAGAGAGGTCGAAATGATGTCGATCTGGGCAGCAAGCTTCTCGGCTTTACTGAGTTCAGGATCGTCACCGACTACACTGAAGGCCTCAAACGTGGGTTTCATGGCCTGCGCTTCGGCCAGATCCAGACGAACCTCGAAGGAGCGTCCATATTC
>JBEGIR010000048.1 GCA_040224245.1 Puniceicoccaceae bacterium
AAAAAGCGCTTTGAGCCCGTCTTCACCGAGCAGTTCTTCGATGCGAAGCAACTGGTTGTATTTGGCAAGACGGTCCGAGCGGCTCATGGAACCGGTCTTGATCTGACCACAGTTTGTTGCCACAGCGATGTCCGCGATCGTGGTGTCTTCAGTCTCACCGGAGCGGTGCGAAAGCACGCTGGTGTAGCCGTTTTCCTTGGCGAGTTCGACTGCGTCCAGGGTTTCGGTCAGTGAACCGATCTGGTTGACTTTGACCAGGATTGAATTTGCTACACCCAGGTCGATTCCCTTTTTCAGGAAGTTGGTGTTGGTAACAAACAAATCGTCGCCGACGAGCTGCACCTTGTCGCCGAGGCGTTCGGTGAGCAGTTTCCAGCCATCCCAGTCTTCCTCGGCGCAACCGTCCTCGATGGAAATGATCGGGTAGCGGTCGCAGAGGTCGGCCAGAAAATCCACCATTTCAGCGCTGGTTTTGACGGAACCATCGCTCTTGCTGAACACATACTTGCCATCCTTGTAGAATTCGGAGGAAGCAACGTCCAATGCGATGAAAACTTCTTCACCAAACTTGTATCCCGACTTTTCAACCGCTTCCTGAATCACCTGCAGGGCGTGCTCGTTTGAGTCCAGGACCGGAGCAAATCCGCCTTCATCTCCAACTGCGGTGGAGAGACCCTTGTCGTGCAGTACCTTCTTGAGAGTCTGGAAGATTTCGGCACCACAGCGAATCGCATCCTTAAACGTGGCCACGCCCTTGGGCATGATCATGAATTCCTGAATGTCGATCGGTGCATCCGAGTGGGCTCCACCATTGAGGATGTTCATCATTGGCACGGGCAGAACCTTGGCGTTGGGTCCACCCAGATACTGGAACAGTGGCTGCTCCAGCATATCCGCTGCCGCATGGGCCACTGCCATGGATACTCCCAGGATGGCGTTTGCGCCCAGTTTTGCCTTGTTGGGAGTGCCATCAAGCGCGAGCATGCAACGGTCAATAGCGACCTGGTCTGTTGCGTCCATGCCCACCAGTTCGGGGCAGATGATCTCGTTCACGTTCTTGACGGCCTGGAGCACACCCTTGCCTCCGAAGCGGCTCTTATCGCCGTCCCGAAGCTCGAGGGCTTCATTCACTCCCGTGCTCGCTCCCGACGGAACGGCGGCGCGTCCGACGACTCCACCTTCCAATTCGACGTCAACCTCAACGGTTGGGTTTCCCCGCGAGTCAATTATCTCTCTAGCTCTGATATCAACGATAGTTGTCATGATTCTCTATGGAATTAAGATTAGAAAATTTAATCCAGTTGTTTCGTCTAAATCATTGTTCTCCGATTGCCAACTCCTAAACACAAAAATCGCAGTTGGGATCGATTTGCCTGCAACGGCGGACATTTCATGGCTGGTTTGGGCCACAAATCCAGAAAAATTCTCGAAAATACGCGTATTTGAACGTTATTGTACTTCCAACGATCTAACGCTTGATACTAGAGTAAGAGTCCGCTTGTCCTTTTCTGGAACCATTCTGATGGATTTTCAACGTCGCATTTTTCGCATGATCCGCATGTCCGTGCCGGGGGTTGTTGCCTTGGCGGCTTCGCTGCTGCATGCATCTGGACTGGCTCCGATTTCGGATCACGCAACCAAGCTGCATCCCTTTGCTTCAGTTGGTCAAATCACGGCGGCATCGGGAGAACAGGCTTCCGGAACCTTGATTGCGGATCGGCTGGTGCTGACCAGTGCGGCCGCCTTCATTGAGCAGCTTGATGAAGCAGCGAATGGATCTTCATTTTCATGGAATTGGAAAGCTGAGGGAGATCGTGCGGCTCGGCGGTACGAAGTGGCGCGGGTGCATGTCTTTGACAATTTTATCAATTCGGCGCGACGTTCGGGTGTATCGACTCCGTCTGTGCTGCGTCGATCACTCTTGCTTCTGGAGTTGAGGAATCCTGTGGAAGGGATATCGGTTGCAACCAATGTGGAAACGATCTCCGGTAACGCCTACCGCATGGTGGTGGGATATGCAGCGGATCGATATGAGTCGCGCGATGCGCGAATCTCGCAACTGCACGCCACCCAATCCGGTGAAGCCGTCTATGCGCGTTTCGGCAGAGTGGAGGGGCGCCTCTACCAGACTGGAGATCTGAAAGCGGCGCAAGGTGCATTGGGAGGTCCCGTGTTGTCGTTCTACGATGGGCAGTGGTCCATCGATGGAATTGTGGTGGCCTCTGATGCAGCTTCGGGGGAATGCCTTGTGCTTGGGCTGGACCGGACCGCAGCAGATTTTATCGAAGCGACGATCTCCTCATCGAATGCGATAGTGCAAACACCTGATGAATCCATGTCTGCACAGGATGCCAATGGAACGGCAGAAGGTGCGATTCCGCTGACCTTTGGAGCAGGACGCAGTTTCAGCATTGCACCGGAGGCCGATGCGGATTTCCACCAATTCACCGTCGAACAGGAATCGGAAATAGTGATTGAATCTTTTGGTGATCTGGATGTTTCCGGACGCCTGCTCAATGCTGCACAGCAACTGGTCGTCAGTGATGATGATGGTGGCTCGGGCTTTAATTTCCGTATGGAGGTTCTGTTAACACCCGGGACCTATTACCTGCTGACAACTCCTTATTCGGGGGCGGTCACAGGAGATTATGGGATCAGATAGCGCAACCTCGGCACGACGGGATCCAACCTAGATGATGGTTTTACCACTTCCATGGTGCAGCATCTTCAGCTGGAAACCGAGACTG
>JBEGIR010000049.1 GCA_040224245.1 Puniceicoccaceae bacterium
ATGAATACTCAGAAAAATATCGTTACCATCCTGGCTTCCATGTTCTTCATCAGCGGCGCGCTGTTGGCGTCGGTTGAAGAAACTCCCGTTCCCTCCGCTTCCTGGGAGTCCAATTCAGTTTCTGTTTCCGCTGAAGGAGAAGCCGTTGATTTTGCCGAACTCATTCGCGAAAGCCTTCGCGAAGACGAACTTTGTGCGCCCTACGCCGATACGCTTGGAATCAAACTCAGCGATGATCTCGTGAAGCTGACCGGTGTGGTCGATTCCGAAAATGTGCGCTGGCGCGTTGAGGAAATCGTTCGCCAAAACACACATCTTGACATCGACAATCAGATCGAAGTCGCCGCTACAGAAGAAGAATAAGGCACGTATGCCCGGTGATTTCCGAATCGCAGATTCGGGAACCTCATCATCATAGGGAACAGAGGGGCGACCGCAAAGGTCGCCCTTTTTTGTCGCCGGGATTGAATCCGGAACTCCAAATGGCTATGTAATGCTGATGCGAATTGCCGAGGGTTCCACTTCCATCCTATTTCCAACCGCAATGGTCCACCATCATTCGCGTTATCCCATCAACCCATTTCAGATTTGAATGCCATGAACCTGCTCATCGTGGATGATGAACTCAACATCCTCAAAACCACCTCCATCGCTCTTGAAAGCATGGGGCACCACGTCCATGTGGCGGACAATCTTCAACAGGCCCGCAATATTTTGAACGAGGAGCCAATCGATGCGATGTTTCTGGATATCATGCTCGGGTCGGACAATGGACTCGACTTCCTGCGCAGTCTGAAAGAACAGGGTGACGATACCCCAGTCATCATGTTCACAGCCCATTCCACCATCCAACTGGCAGTGGAATCCATGAAGCTCGGAGCCTACGACTTCATCCAGAAACCCTTTGTACCCGATCAGATCCGGCAGATGCTGGATCGCCTGCGTCGAACCATGCAGCTCGACAACCGGGTGAAAAACCTGGAAAGTCGGGTGGCCGACGACAATCCGACCCTGCTGCTACAGTCGATGGAGCCTGCTGTTCAAAAAGCCTACGATGTCGCTCAGAAAGCTTCCAGCTCGGATGCGAGCATCCTGCTGCTCGGACCCAGTGGCACCGGAAAATCCATTCTCGCACGTCACATTCACGATCAGAGCCAGCGTGCCCAAGGCAGGTTTGTCACCATCAATTGCCCAAGCTTGTCCAAGGAGCTTCTCGAGGGAGAGTTGTTTGGCCATGTCAAAGGTGCATTTACCGGTGCCATTCGGGATACCTGGGGCAAGGTGGCTGCAGCGGATAATGGAACCCTTTTTCTCGACGAAATCGGCGAACTGCCACTCTCCATACAGCCCAAGTTGCTGCGCCTGCTTCAGGAGCGCGTCTACGAACGTGTTGGGGAGACCAAAACCCGCCAGGCCAACGTGCGCGTGGTGGCAGCGACCAATCGTGACCTCCGGCAGGAAGTGGCGGAAGGTCGCTTCCGCGAGGATCTCTATTATCGGCTCAAGGTCATCGAAATCTGGCTGCCGGGTCTTCGTGACCGCACGCTGGACCTCATTCCCATTGCCGAGCGCTACCTTTCCTTTTTTTCCGAACAGTTTCGCAAGGAAAAGCTGAGGTTTCACCCCGATACCATTGAAGCACTGGTGCACTATTCCTGGCCCGGCAACCTTAGGGAACTCAAAAATGTGATCGAGCGCGCCGTGATCCTGAGCGAAGGCAGTTCGATCATGCCAACGGATTTGCCCGATGAATTCCAACGCTCCGGTTCGGATACTGAAGATGGAGCCAATGATACGGACTACCGTCTTTCTGCGGTGGAGGCCCGCCATATCCAACTCATCCTATCTCAGACAGGCAGTCTCGACGAAGCGGCCCGGGTGCTCGGGATCGATCCCGCAACCCTCTACCGCAAGCGCAAGAAGCTGGGGTTGGCATGAAGACCCGAAAGTCCAAACTACGCGTTCGCATTTACCTTTGGCTCTCACCGCTGCTGGTGCTGACCATTGGGCTGACCCTGCACCAGGTGTTTTTCGCGCGAAGCGTCAACCGCTCGATCCAGCTCGTTGCCGACGAAGAATTTCAGGTGGCGCATGTGTTGAAACAAACCATTCAGCACCTCGAAAGCGTCCGCATGCGTGTCAGTGCCGACATTGCTTTTGCAGATCACCTCGAGTTGCTGGCATCCGACCATGATCTACTCTCGGCACTGCCTTCGAAAAACTCCACGCTTCCGCCACGTTTTCCCGGTATCCTGGATCGTCTCGAAGCTCTACTTGGCATCTTGCAGCAGCATCAACAAAAATCCGCACGCACCGGAACGGACCTCGCGCGAATCGACATGCTGATCACCCAGTTGCTCAACGACTTTGCATCCCTCTCTGTTCAGGCTTCGGAGCAACTTTCCATTTCCTATCAAGAGCTGCGAAAGGCTGCCGTTCAGTCGTATGTCATTATGGGTGTCGGATCTGCGATTGCTGTAATGCTTGCCTTCGCCATCTCCACGCTGATCAGTCGACGGATCGCGAGTCCCATCGACGACATGCACGAGATCACCCAGCAGGTTGCCCTCGGAAACCTGGAAGTTCGGCTCTCCTCCGAATACGGACAGGAAATGCAGCGACTCGCACGCAGTTTCAACCACATGATCGAGCGGCTGCGCTATTACCGGGAAGTCAGTGATGATCGCCTGTTGCGACTCTTTGAGGCGCTGCAAACCATTCTGCAACGCATGCCCGACCCTGTCTTTGTAGTGCAGGAGGATCTCACTGTGCAGTTTCGCAATCCTCGGGCAGACGCCATGCTGGCGAGCCAGGAGTTTCAGGATGGTTTTCCTTCCTCACTGTTGCAAATGGTTCGGAAGGGTTTTTCGCATGCCGATTCCTTTATCCGAAGAGGCCTTGATGAAGCCGTGTCATTTCGGGTCATGGGAGAGGAGCGCTACTTTCTCGTTCACACGTTCCCCTTCCAGCTCATCAACCTCGAACGCCTCGACTCCGATCATACCGAACCCGCAACCCTCGCCGTCATGTTGCAGGATGTCACTGCGATGAAGCTTTCGGATCGACTCAAGACCGATCTTGTCGCAACCGTGAGCCACGAACTCAAAACTCCGATCACGAGCGCAAGAATGGCGCTCTATCTCCTGCTCGAGGAACAAATCGGTACACTCAACCCAGAGCAGCGAGACCTGCTGGTCACCGCACGGGATGATCTCGAGCGTCAGCTTTCGATGATTGATCAATTGCTGAGTTTCACGCGATTTCAGTCCCAACCCATCGAATCGCCCCGGATTCCAGTCATGCTTCCCGAATTGCTCGACCAATGCGTTCGCAACCATTCCGCCATTGCCAAAGCTGCCCATATTTCAATGGCGACTGATTACTCCGATGAAACACCACTGACCCTCACTTCCGACCCCGAAGCGCTCAGTGTTGTTGTCAATAATCTGCTGGGCAATGCGATCAAGTATTCGCCTACACACAGCACTGTTCAAATCACCTGTAAGACCGTGCACCGCAATATCCAGATCTGTGTGGCAGACGAAGGTCCGGGAATCCCGAAAGATCGCATCCCCACTCTCTTTGAACCCTACACCCGCGCCTGCCATCCCGCTCACATTTCCGGCACAGGTCTCGGCCTTCACATTGCAAAAAACCTCGTGCAGTCGCTGGGAGGCCAACTGTGGTGCGAGAGTGAACCCGGCAACGGAAGTCAGTTTTTTGTCTCGCTCCCAAGTAAGCCGACAACATCCCTTATTTCCATTCCCCCACCCAAGGTCTGAGTCACTACACACGCCCAATCCCGCCTTCCGAGTTGCCTCGCATTTCCAAGTTTCTAGGATCTGGGCATGACGCAAATCACGAATTCGATCACCCCATTTGGTAAACCCCATCAGCGCTCTCCCCACCATGCGTACGGTGGATCTCAGTCCACTTCCCAAAATCTCAACCACCCCTCATGAGAGCCTTGATTCAACGCGTCTCGCAGGCATGCATCGTGATCAATGGAAACCCCGGTGGATCGATGGACACAGGCATGGTGGTGTTGCTCGGCATTGAACGCGGAGATACTGCAAACGACCTCGACTGGTTGCTCAACAAGTGCCTGGACCTTCGAATCTACGAGGACAGCGAGGGAAAAATGAATCGCTCCCTGCGCGACTCCGGCGGACAGGTCATGGTCGTGAGCCAATTCACACTCTACGGCAATGTAAAAAAAGGAAACCGCCCGTCCTTCAACCGTTCGGCAGCACCAGCCGAGGCCATTCCTCTCTACAATGCCTTTGTCGAGGCGATGCGGCAATCACGGGGGTCTGCAAATGTCATCACCGGTACATTTGGTTCCAACATGCAGGTGACTCTCACCAACGACGGTCCCGTAACGCTGCTGCTCGACTCCCGCAACAAGGAGCTTTGATGACCCCGAAAGGATCAAAGTCAGTTGCAGGGCCTTGATCTTGGACACTCCACTCAGCTCTGCTTGGCCCAGGAGTCGCGAAGGGAGGCGGTGCGATTGAAGACCAACGCGTCGTCCGCTGCGCGGCTGTCCCGGATGAAATAGCCGAGGCGTTCGAACTGGAAGCGGGTGCGCGGGTCGGCCTGCTTGAGGAAGGGTTCCACCTTGGCGTTTTCGAGCACGACCAGGGACTCCGGGTTGAGTGCGTCGAGGTAAGTCTTGCCCTTTTTTTTCTGCGAATTGCTGGGTTCCGGGTTCTCCAGGGTGAAAAGCCGGTCATACAGCTGGATGCGGGCGTCGAGCGCGTGGGCCGCCGAAACCCAGTGAATCGTGCCCTTCACGCGTCTTCCATCGGGAGTACTGCCTCCCTTGGACTCCGGATCGTAGCTGCAAATCAACTCGATGACGTTGCCGTCGGTATCCTTGATCACCTCATCACAGGTGATGTAATAGGAGTAGCGCAGTCGCACCTCGGCTCCGGGCGTCAGGCGGAAGAATTTTTTGGGAGCGTCTTCCATGAAATCGTCCTGCTCAATGAAAAGCGTGCGCGAAAAAGGGACCTGTCGCGTACCAAAACTCTCGTCGGTGGGATGGTTCTGGGCCTCCACCCACTCCACCTGGTCCTCCGGGTAATTCTGAATCGTCACCTTGAGCGGACGCTGTACCGCCATCACGCGCGGTGCCTTGTTTTCGAGATCTCTGCGCAGGCAGTTTTCAAGTCGGGAAATGTCAATCCACTGCTGCCGCTTGGAAATGCCAATCTCCGCGCAGAAGGTGCGAATCGACTCCGGCGTGTACCCCCGGCGACGCAGGCCACTCAGGGTTGGCATGCGTGGATCGTCCCAACCGTCGACGTAGCCCTCGGTGACGAGTTGCAGCAGTTTGCGCTTGCTCATCACGGAATAACCGAGGTTGAAGCGGGCAAACTCAATCTGGCGCGGGTGGAAGATGCCGAGTTTTTCGCAGAACCAGTTGTAGAGCGGACGATGATCCTCAAACTCCAGCGAACAGAGGGAGTGCGTGACGCCTTCCATCGAGTCCGACTGCCCGTGAGCGAAGTCATACATCGGATAGATGCACCAGGCATCACCCGTGCGAAAATGATGCTCGCGCTGGATGCGATACATGACGGGATCCCGCAGGTTCATGTTGGGGCTTGCCATGTCGATCTTCGCGCGCAGCACCTTGCTGCCGTCAGCGAACTCTCCGGCCCGCATGCGGCGGAAAAGGTCGAGGTTTTCCTCCGGGCTGCGGTCGCGATAGGGACTGTTTTCACCGGGTTCGGTCAGGGAACCCCGCGTCTTGCGCATGGCTTCGGCGTCAAGTTCACACACATAGGCGTGTCCGGCTTCTATCAATTGCTCAGCCCATTGGTAGAGCTGCTCATAGTAATCAGACGCAAAGCACTCGCGATCCCACTGAAACCCGAGCCAGGAAATATCCTGCCGGATCGCCTCAACATAGTGCATGTCCTCTTTCGCCGGATTTGTATCGTCCATGCGCAGGTTGCACTTGCCGTTGTACTCGCGCGCCATTTCAAAGTTCACACAGATCGCCTTGGCGTGCCCGATGTGCAGGTAGCCATTGGGTTCGGGCGGAAACCGGGTTTGCACCGACTGAAAACGCTTCGAGGCAAGATCGGAATCAATCGCCTGTTGAATGAAATGTCTGGACTCGGGTTTGGATGGCGTTTCTTTGGAATCTTCCATGGCAGGTAAACGGATTGGGATGGGATGGAATGCGAGCTTCAACCCACTCGTTGAAGAGCATTGGCCAGACGGTTCATGACGCGGTCTTTTCCAAGCACCACGAGCAGCGGCATCAGATCGGGACCACCGCCCACGCCACTGACGGCCCAGCGAAGGGTTGGAAACCAGGCGAAGGGTTTCTCCTGCCCATGTGCTTCGGCAAGCGCCTGCAGGGAACGCTCCAGTTCACCTTCGCTCCAGTCCTGCACAGGCTGCAGTGTGGACTGCAACTGTTCGAGCAGGGTGGAGAGTTCTCCCTTTTTCTGCAGTCGCTCGGTCACCTTGGCATCGACCGGAAATGCGTCATTGAAAAAATAGGTCACATAGTCCGCCAACGAATCGAGACCATTGACCTTGGGCTGAACAAGCTGCATGACACGCTGCAGGTAGCTCTCATCAGTATCTTCGGGTAACTGACCCGCATCTGCCAGGATCTGGCTCGCCATCCATGAGAAGGTGCCGATCTCCAGCCCACGCAGGGTTTCCGTATTGATGTAGGCCATCTTCTTCTCATCGAACTTGGCACTGCCCTTCTGAATACCGGCGAAGCTGAACTCTTCCAGAATCGTCTCGATCGGCATCACCTCGCGGTTGTCCTTCGGATTCCACCCAAGCAGACAGAGGTAGTTGCGCACAGCAGAGGGCAGAAAGTGCTGCTGCTGATACTCCTCGATCAGGGCACCCTTGTCGCGCTTGCTCATTTTGCCTGGACCCGACTGCTTGAGGATGAGCGGGATGTGCGCATAGACGGGCACGGGTTCGCCAAATGCCTGAAACAGTTCGGTATGCTTGGAAGTATTGGAGAGGTGGTCTTCTCCGCGAATCACGTGTGTGATCTTCATGGTGATATCATCCACCACATTCACAAAGTGAAACACGGGGTTCCCATCGGAGCGGATGATCACAAAGTCCTGCTCCTCCATGCGCTCCACACGCCCGCGCACTTCATCCTGAATTACCTGCGGCTCACCGGAAACCTTAAAAAAAACCGCGCCATCCTTGTCGTAAGCACGCCCCTTGTCGCGCAGTCGCTGCAGGTAGTCCGCGTAGATCGCGCTGCGTTCGCTCTGGAAATACGGACCGTAGTCCCCACCCTTTTCCGGACCCTCGTCCCAGTCGAGTCCAAGCCAGCGCATGCCGTCAAGCAACACTCTCAGTGCTTCCTCCGTATTACGTTGCTTGTCAGTATCTTCGATGCGCAGCACAAAGGTTCCGCCCGTCTTACGGGCGTAGAGCCAGTTGAACAGCGCGGTGCGCGCGCTTCCGATGTGGAAAAACCCTGTGGGAGAGGGTGCGAATCTGACACGAACTTGCGACATGGATGCAGGTGATGAAAAAGGGTTCATCTTGCCGGGGGCACCGGACTGACTCAAGACTAAAGCGGTGGACTCCAACCGACCGAAGCACTAAGCGCAGCGAGGTCCGGCGGAAGCGGTGCGACAAAGCGATATGCAAGCCTCGGGTCCAGTCCCTCAAACTCGAGTGCAGCCGCATGCAGAGCCTGTCGCGGGAACCCGAGAGCCTGCTGCAAACGGGGTGTCCAGCCCTGTTCAATGAACTCGAGGTAGAGGCGATCATCCGGCCCATAGAGCTTGTCCCCGATCACCGGATGTCCCAGCCAGTGCAGGTGCGCGCGAATCTGGTGTTTGCGCCCGGTAACCGGAATCGCTTTGACCACGCTCACGTCTGCCGCTGCATCGTAGTGCATGCCTTCAAAGCGCGTGAGCGCTGACTGTGCAGAGTTGGACTTGCGTACGGTCTGCTTCACATAAACCTCGCTCTCAAGGTCTTTCGCGAGGGGCTGGTTCACCTCCTGTTCCCCCATCAGTTTTCCCTGAACCCATACCCAATAATGCTTGCCTACACGGCGCTGTTCAATGGCTTTCTGATACTGACTTGCGCCAAAGCGCGTCTTCGCGATGAGCACAATGCCGCTGGTCTCACGATCCAGACGACTGACGAGGTGTCCCTTGTCAGAGTTGAGGTGAATTTTGGCAGCGCCGACAAGGCTCGACATCGGTCCCTGCTTGGAGGGATGGCAGACGAGCCAGCCGGGCTTGTTCAAAGCCAGGATGTGGTCATCCTCGTGCAGGATCCACTGGGAAAACTCTCCCTCCTGCACAAGCGATGCCGCCTCGCCCGTAAAGCGTTTTACCCATGCAGGATCCAGCTCGAGATTCAGATTCATAAGCGCTGAGCAAAACGCAGGATTGTATCCGGTGCAATCGATCATTAACTTGCGCGCACTTTCATGCCACCGTCACCGCAGAACCTGCCCCCACACCCCATCTCCTGCACCTGGAATGCAGCCCTGCTACTGCTGGCACTGGCTGTCGGCATCAGCACGGTAGCGATCAAGGGATTTCACTTGTTTTCAGATGACAGCTATGAACCCTTCATCCAGGGTGCCGACGACGCACACTACTACCTCTGGCTGCGTTCCGTGGTAGTGGATGGGGATGTGCGCTTTGATAACGACATACGCGAAACCCCCTTCCTCGAGGAACATGCCAAGCAGACCATTCTGGCACAGCCACTGACCGCCACAGGTGGAGTGATCAATAAGTTTCCTGTCGGCTGGGCTGTGGTGTCTGCACCGTTTTTCTGGGTAGCGCATGTCTTCGCACCACTCACTCCATGGCCTGCTGATGGATTTTCTCCACCCTACCAGGTCGCCGTGTGGGTCGGCCATATGCTGATCGCCGCGCTGGGATTTGCACTGTGGTTTCACATTCTGAGACGCTGGGTTGCAGCGGATGTCGCAACCATCGCCATCTTGCTGACCTGGCTCAACAGTCCCATGATTTATTACCAGAGCGCGCGTATCGCAATGGTGCACAATGCCGTGTTTGTGCTCGCGTGCCTGGTGTTCTGGCTCGCGCTTCGCATTTCCGAAATCATCCGGCAAGGCCACGAATCAAATGGTTCCAAATCCAACAAATTGCTGCTGCTCCTAATCCTTGCGGCGGGATTTCATGCGGGGCTTCTTGTGATCTGTCGACCCAGTGCACTGGTTTACCTGATCCCTCCCATCGCACTCATTCTGACCACGATGCTGCGCCACCTTCTCACAAGGCCTGGACTGTGCGCTGCCATGGTAGCAGTGGCAATCATCGGAGCCACAGTAGGTGTGTTTCCCCAGCTGCTGGCGTGGAAGCACCTTTACGGGAGCTGGATATTTTACAGCTATCAGGGCGAAGGATTCCACTGGCTGGCTCCGCAGTTCTTCACCAGCCTGTGGTCTGCTCACCACGGTCTTTTCAATTGGCACCCGGTGCTGCTGATCGGCCTGGCAAGCCTGCTGACAGCAACGGTGCGCAAGCTTTTCCCTGCCTCGTGGATCGCAACCGCACTGCTCATCATCTGGGTAAACTCGGCTTGGCACATGGTGTATTTCGGCTCCTCCTTTGGAGGACGGGCCTATGAGTTTCTCGTGTTTTTTGCATCGCTCGGCCTGGCATTTCTGTTGCAGTTTCTGGCACGCGCACAGCGCTGGCGCACCACCCTGATGCTCACCCTGACTCTTGCGGCGATTTGGAATGCGCTGTTTCTCTACGTTTTTATGCGGGGATATGTGAGCCGGGAGCTGCCCGTCAGCTGGTCCGAGCGCATGGAGGCAGTGGGATCCCTGTTTTCAGAAAAAGCCACTCCCGCTAAAGAATCAGCCGAATCGGAAACCACTCCGCACGGATCGGGATAAAAGCTGGACTTGTATTCGCCTTTCTGGCTCCTATGGTGGAGGCATCACGGGATGTCCGACACACTGCAGCACATTATTTTTCAAATCCAGCTCCTGTTCTCAGGCAGACCAGTATGGCTGGTGATTGTGGTCGCACTGGTCGTCACCATGATCCTCAAGGTTATGCTGAGCAAGCTGTTCAAGCTGGCACTCAATGTGATCTTTTTTGTTTTGATCTACGTGCTCGTGCTCGTAGGGTTGGGCTATTTGTTGAACGGAGGGTTCGCGAGCGTTCCCATTTGAAAGCTGATGAAATACATATTTGTGACAGGTGGAGTGGTTTCCTCCCTCGGTAAAGGGCTGACAGCCGCTGCATTGGGCGCGCTGCTTGAGCAACGCGGGCTACGCATCAAACTCCAGAAGTTCGACCCCTACCTCAATGTGGACCCGGGCACCATGAATCCGTTCCAGCATGGAGAGGTGTATGTGCTCGATGATGGAGCTGAAACCGATCTGGATCTCGGACACTACGAGCGTTTCACAAACTGCCGCCTGTCCCGCCGGAACAATCTCACTTCGGGACAGGTCTACGAATCGGTTCTGAAAAAGGAGCGTCTCGGGGAGTATCTCGGCAAGACGGTACAGGTGATTCCCCACGTCACAGATGAAATCAAGGCCAATCTCTACAATGCTGGCGATGAAGTTGATGTGCTGATTACCGAAATCGGTGGCACCATCGGTGATATTGAGGGCCTGCCTTTTCTCGAAGCCATGCGCCAGTTTGCACTGGAGGTGGGCAAGGCCAATGTGCTTTTCATCCACGTTACCCTGCTGCCCTACATCAAGGCTGCCGGGGAGCTGAAATCCAAACCCAGTCAGCAGAGCGTGGCAAAGATGCGCGAGATCGGTATCCAGCCCGACATCCTTGTATGTCGCACAGAACACCCGCTCGACATGTCGATTCGGCAAAAGCTTAGCATGTTCTGCAATGTACCCGTGCAGGCCGTGATTGAGGAGCAGGATGTGGAGTCATCCATCTACGAACTCCCGCTCATGCTGCAAAAAGAAAATCTCGACACCCTTGTGGTCAACGCGCTGGGCATCACCAATCCTCAACAATCCATGGACGAGTGGCGCGATATCGTGCGCCGCCTCAAATTTCCTGCAAAACGCACCACCGTTGGCGTTGTCGGAAAGTACATTGAACTGCAGGATGCCTACAAATCCGTATATGAATCGCTGACCCATGCAGGCATTGCCCACGATTGCGAGGTGAACATCGTTCGCCTCGATGCGGAGTCGTTCGAAACCGAACAGGGACTCAAGCAGCTCGACAGTCTCGATGGCATCGTGATTCCCGGAGGATTTGGAGGACGCGGCATTGAGGGAAAGATCAACGCAGCCCGCTACGCACGCGAACACAACATCCCCTACTTTGGCCTGTGTCTGGGTCTGCACATCCTCACCATCGAATTTGCCCGAAACGTGCTCGGACTCGAAAAAGCCAACAGTCACGAATTTGATGAGCACTGCCCGGACCCGGTCATCTATCTGATGGAGGAGCAAAAGGACGTCACGCACAAGGGTGCATCCATGCGCCTTGGGGCTTATCAATGCGAGCTGATTCCCGGCACACACAGTGCGGAGGCGTATGGAAAGCAGCTGATCAGCGAGCGTCATCGGCACCGCTACGAGTTCAACTCCGCCTACACCGAACGCTTTGCCGCAGCGGGCCTGCGCGTCGCCGGAATCAATCCTGAGCGCGGTTTGGTGGAAATTGCGGAAATCGCAGAACATCCATTTATGGTGGGCGTACAGTTCCACCCGGAGTTTCAGTCCAAACCCAACGCACCCCATCCCCTGTTCCGCGCCTTTGTGGGAGCCTGCCTGCAGCGCAAGGAACCCAAATAAAGACCACCCAGGGAAGGGAATGTGCCGTGGATTCCAATGCAAGTATGTTAACTTCAGGCATGGAAAACCTTGAGCGCATTGCCTGCGAGGTTCCCGATTCCGGAGTTTCAGAATGTTGCTAACCTTTGCCCCATCCGCCCATGTTATTTAATCCACAACAACTCCTGCTGCTCGCCGGTCCCTGCTCGCTTGAATCGGAGTCTCTCGCACTGAAGGTCGCGACCACGCTCAAAGGACTCGGGGACACCTATCCCGATCTCAACCTCATCTTCAAGGGATCGTTTGACAAAGCCAACCGCACCTCACTCAGCAGTGACCGGGGCACGGGACTCGCGACCGGACTCGAGATTTTTCGTGCCGTCAAGAAGGAGACAGGCTTGCCCTGTGTGACAGATGTGCATCTTCCCGAACAGGCTGAAGCCGTTGCCGAAGTGTGCGATGTGCTCCAGATCCCGGCGTTCCTGTGTCGGCAGACCGACCTGCTGGTCGCCGCTGCCCGGACCGGTCGCGTCGTCAACGTCAAGAAGGGACAGTTTCTCTCGCCCTATGAAATGGAATTTGTCGTCAATAAGCTGGAACAGGCAGGGGCAAAGGAGATCTGGCTGACGGACCGTGGCACAACGTTCGGGTATCAGAATCTGGTGGTGGACATGCGAAGCATGCCGATCATGAGTCGTTCGGGTCATCCCGTCATCCTCGATGCCACCCATGCGGTGCAACTGCCGGGGGCCAGCGGAGGTAAAAGCGGAGGACAACGCGAATTCGTAACCACTCTCGCCAGTGCTGCACTGGCCGCCGGAGCCAAGGGTCTCTTTCTCGAAACCCATCCCGATCCCGCCAGTGCCATCTCGGATGCGGAGAGCCAGCTGCCGCTCGAGCAGCTCCAGCGCTGGTTGCCCCACTGGATCCAGTTGTGGAAGTGTGCCCGTCAATTCCCTGTCGATTGAACTTTTCATTCCAGCGATACTCTGCAAGGTCAAGAAAGCTATGAAACTGAGCCAACGACTGGAGCGAAACTTTGCATGGATTGCGATCCCCAACCTGACCCTCTATATCATCATCGGGCAGGTGATGGTCTGGTTGCTGCAAAACCTCGCAAATTATCCAATGGATGCGATTGCGCTGGTTCCGGGATTGGTGATTCGGGGTGAAGTGTGGCGCCTGTTCACCTTCATCTTTTTCCCGCCGCAAACCCACTTCATCTTTCTGGTGTTTGCCTGGTTGATACTTTTCCTGACCGGAACCGCGCTGGAACAGTTTTGGGGTAGCCTGAAATACACGGGCTATGTGCTGCTGGGCTGGTTTCTCACGGTGCTGGCCACTATCGCAGGCATTTTTGTTTATCCCGGAGTGATGATTCCCAATCTTTTCATCACGGCGTCCATCTTTCTGGCATTTGCATACGTGAATCCCAACTATGAGTTCATGATCTTTTTTGTGCTGCCAGTGAAGGTCAAATGGCTGGCTGTATTCACGCTCGCACTGTTTGGCTACCAGTTCCTCACCGGACACCTCATCATCAAAATCGTCGTTCTCGCTGGTGTGGGGAACTATCTCATCTTTTTTGGCAGAGACATGATTCAAAGCCTGAAGGGAGCCCAGCGACGTCGGGAACATCGCCAGCGCTACGAATCCCAAAAGGTTTCCGCTGAAGAGGCCTTTCACACGTGCAGCGTCTGCGGGGTCACCGACATTGACGAACCGGACATGCAGTTTGTCTACTCGGACGGCAAGGGTTTCTGTGAGCGCTGTATTCGTGCGGCATCCACTTCATCCACGGATTCCGACCCCGAATCCCGATAGCCTCTGTCCCTGCAATTGCGGCTGGGAGATTGTGTTTCCTCATTTGACCTCAAGGCATTCCCGTCCATAAATACGCTGCATGAAGGTTATCAGATCCAAGAGTGCAGGATTTTGCTGGGGAGTTGATCGTGCCATCAACATTGCAAGGGATTACGCGCAAAAGGGGAAATCCGTCGTGTACACCGATGGCCCGCTGATCCACAATCAGCAAATGATGTCCATGCTCGAAAAGGAGGGTATCCAGGAAATCGGGGACTATCAGAGCCAGAGTGACCTCACCCTGACGGAAACGGACAAACAGGATGCGGTTATGGTCGTACGCGCTCACGGTATCTCCCCGGATCGACGCAAGTATCTGAAGTCGCTGGGCATGGAATTTCGCGATGCCACCTGCCCCGACGTTGGCATCATTGCCGGCAAGATCAAGCAGCACGCACGCAAGGGCTTTGCAACCGTGATTTTTGGAGATCCCAAACATCCTGAAGTGATCGGATTGCTCGGCTATGCAAATGGAAACGGACACGTGATCCAGTCCCGCGAGGATATTGACCAGTTGCCCGATCTGGGTAACGACGTCTGTATGGTGTCACAATCCACCATGTTCATCCATGAGTTTGAAGATCTCTCAAACCACCTGCGCGAGCGCTATCCGGAACTCCGCATTTTTAATACGATTTGTGGAGCAACTCGCGAACGTCAAACCGATCTGGTCAAGCTCGTGAATGAGGGTGCCGAAGCCATCGTGGTCATTGGGGGTCACCACTCTGCCAATACGCGTAAACTCGCCAAGCTCGCCAAGCTTCAGGGCAGACCGACCTTCCACATTGAAACCGCCAAGGATCTCGACGCCGAAGCCCTGCGCGATTTTCAGACCGTTGGAGTCACGGCGGGGGCCTCAACCCCCGACTTCATCATCGACGAGGTCTGCAAAACCCTCGAAAAGCTGTAGTTCCCAACAGCCCGAATCCCTGTATTGTAACCATGAAATCGAGCATGCTTTCTCTCGCAGCGTTGTTGCCATTGCTGTTGCTCAGCAGTTGTCAGACGCCCTACTACGCCGCCATGGAAAAAGTCGGCGTGCACAAGCGCGACATTCTGATGGATCGGGTGGAAAAGGGGAAAGAAGCACAGCAGCAGGCCAAGGAACAGTTTGCGTCTGCGCTCGAGGAATTTTCCGCACTGACAAATTTTGACGGCGGCAGCCTGCAGATCACCTATGACCGCCTTCATCGCGAACTTGAGCGCAGCGAGAAGCGGGCAAAAGACGTGAAGGATCGAATCGACGCCATTGAGGAGGTCTCCAAAGCCCTCTTCAAGGAATGGAAAAAGGAGATTGGCGACTACCAAAACGAGTCCTACCGTGCGATCAGTGAAACACAGCTGCAACAGACCCGCGAGCGCTACGATGTGTTGATTCGGGTGATGAAACGGGCAGAAGCATCCATTGAACCGGTGCTCGTCACGTTTCGGGATCAGGTGCTCTTCCTCAAGCACAATCTCAACGCTCAGGCAATTGCCTCCCTTGGAGAACAAAGCGCACTGCTCAAGTCTGATGTCACCGCGCTGCTGCTCGAAATGGAGCAATCCATTGCCGAAGCCGACGCCTTCATCGCAAGCATGCAGCCAGATGCCTGAGCGGTAAACCGCATGGCTGCCCTTCTTTGCTCCCGTTCGCTTCGGGAATCATCAGAACCACCGCAATGATGAGTCCGTCAACCGGGTACAGCGCTCAAAGATTCAGATTGAACCCCCTGAGCATGCCACTATCGTAGGCAGACCTCTTCAGCATGCCAGAACAGCTCATTTTCACCAGCAAACCTACCGGAATCCAGCCAGGGCGTTCCGGCTTTCAAGTGGTGGCACAGCACAGCAACCTGCACCCACGGCTGGTTGCTGCCCTCGAAAAAGAGAGCATTTACGAATTTGCTGATAACTCTCAGACCCTTCCGGTCGTCTGCAAGTTTCAGATTTTTGAATACGGAAGTGAACGCTTTCACGTGCTGACACGCACTCAATCCTGCGGAGTCGATTTCACTGGTCGCCCAAACCACATCGCCCATCATCTCATTTTTGCCAAGGATGAACTCCCGGCATGCCCACCAGCAGCTATTTTTGCACTGTGGAAAGGATGGAGGGATAAATGGGAAACCAAATCCCGCTACCTGGGCGAATGGGATCGCGTCAACTATGAGAACGATGCCGAACCCTTCCATTACAGCCGCATTGCGCTGCCAGCAAAGACATGGAAGGCCCGTGCCGGGGACGAGGGCGCAGCTGCCCTGCCGCTGTTGAACAAGGCAGAACATGTGGTGTTTCCGTTCCCCGACGGGATGGAAGATACCCTGATCTGGCTGTTTCTCGAGACGCAGAGCCTGCTGCCCGTGGAAAAAGCATGGGAACTCACCTTCACCAACTATCGCATCGAAAACGACAACCTCAGCCGCTTCCGGTGGATCGGCAATCCGGTCACTGCCAATCCTCTGGCACTCGGGATGGACTCGTTGACGCTCGATCTTTTCCAGAGTGAGCAATCCTTTGAGGTGCCGCAGCACGAACTGGTCGAGAAAGCCCGACGCCCGCTTCAGCTTCCCAAACCCCCTATCCCACGAAACCAGCGCTCCGCCATCTCCATTGCTCCCTTCGAGGACCAGGGTCCGATTCAGGATGAACTGCTGCTCAACGAACAAAGTGTCGTTGCAAAGCCTCCCGCTCCCTCGCCCGACGAGTTGCTCGAATCTTCGATGAGCAGCAATCTGCCGGACCTGCACTCCAAGGATTCCCTTGCAGATGTATTTGGTGACGAAACCGATACCCATTCCGCATCCTCTCCGTCCGAAGCATCTGAGGATGATCTGCCGCAGCGCACGCCCCAGCAGCGTTGGACATTGATCGGCATCAGCGCGCTCGCCATCCTGATGCTCGTGGGTGCCGTCTTTCTCGCACCCGTGGTAGTGGAACTGCTCAATCGCAAAGTAGACCCGAACCCGACCGCCCGTCCCGTCGAAGAGAATGCTTCACTCGTGGAACGCAGGCAGCGTGCCGAGGCCCTGCTGCAGGATCCTTCATCCCGCATCGACAACCAAATCGGCGAAGTCGATACCATCATCGAAGAGGGTCAGTTCCTGCTGGCAAGGGCCTACCTTTCCCGTAACCGGGGGCGCGAGCAGGTTCGAAACAGTGACGGATTTCGACGCCTTGAAACCTGGTTTGAATCCCAGAAATCCATCCTGGAGCGCATCAACCGCGAAACCGGGATGCTCGCCCAGCAGGTTTCGCTGCGAAAGGTTCTGCCCGACTTCGAAGCAACTCAACGGGATCTGCACGCCCGGATCGACTCCCTCGCCGCAGATCTTCAGCCTGCGCTTCGCGAAAGTCTTCAACGCATTGAAACCGACTATGAATCCTGGTTGAATCAGGTCCGGCTGAAAACCGCAAATGTTCCCACATTTTTCATCCCCATTGATCGCGATCAACCCCATCCGATGGCGAAGTTTGACGGAATTCCCCAATCCGCAGTCGATTGGCTCGCCAGCCTCGAATTGTTTCCCGTCACCTCCCAAATCGAAAATATTCGCATCCTGGTATCCCCGTTCCGCGGACTCAACCAGTTTGAACTTGCTGCAAATGATTCCATCCAGCTGAGCTTGTGGAAACAGAGTGACCGCTCCCTCATCTCCTATCAGTCCGGACAGGCCGAAGTCATTGAACTGCGCGCAGACCCCAGCGATCCGGATTCCCTGCATTTCCACTGGCGCTACAATCCCTCGCAGGTGCCATCCAACACCCCCACACTTCCCGAACCTCCCATCATCCTGCACTTCCAGAATGCACTGACCGCTCAATCCATCAATGTCGTCATGCTTGGCGGTATTTCCCAGTCGGTCACAGCACCCGCCGAAGTGCCATTTTCATTTCTCCAGCTCGACCCCCAAAGTTATGACATGAAGGTCATGGATCCGGTTCTCAGGGAAAAGCTTGAACTCTTTCTGCTTCCCCCGGATCGCTTCCTGCGGCTGCGCTCGGTTGATGACCGGTTTCATTTTGCGTGGGACCCCGCTCTCTCGGCATTTCACCTGTATGAATCCAAGGAACTCGACTCAAAGGCAGTGCGGAATCTGCAACAACAGATTTCACAGGAACACGCCCGATTGAATCAACTGAATCGCCAGCAAACCATCTACCGCAGCATCTCCTTTGTCCGCAATACTCCTCTGTGGTCGCTGGGTCGTGAAATCCTTCCTCCGGGTACCTGTCCAAAAGAACTCGAAACGTTTCAGGATTTTTTCGAATCGCGCGGTCAAAATTTCTTTGAATACCTGCGTGCGATCATCACACACTTCGCCGATACCTATACCCTCATTCGACCATCAGTCATGGAGCAATGGGTGGCCTTTCCAAAGGATCGCATTCCCCGGACGGAAGACGAAGTATTGACCTACCGAAACATGTTACTGCGGACAAGCAAACGACTGCGTTCTTTGCTCAAGCAGGAAGATCCCAACCACCTCGAACACTGGCGTCATTTTGTGACCCATTTTGAGTTTTGGCTGTTGGGTGAACACCAGAAACAGCTGCTGGATGTGCTCACGCTCACTCCCGTGGAGATCAGTCTTGCGCATGCAACCGAGATTGAACAGGTTGAGGAGGAGCTGACCCACGTTCGAAACCGCATCGAATCCCTTCAACTCGAACTCGAAAGCAGCAGTGATCTCTCCCAAATGCGGGACATTGAGCGCTGGCTGCTCGAGATTGCTGCCATGGATGCGTCCCTTCAGACGCTTCCACTGATTCTCTTTGATCGCAACGACTCATGACGCCCCACTCGAGATCACTCCTGCTTCGCGTCCACGAGTTACTGGACGGCAAACTGGATGTGCAGCAGACCGACGCCGTCGCATCGGACTACAACCAGTTTTGCGAGCAGCTTCAAGCGCGCATCCGTCAGTTTTCCAAGCTGCTCAAGGAAGGGCAGTACTACGCCGCTCTGGATGTGGCGCAACTCGAGCCAACCCTGACCACCCAAATCGAGCGTATCCGTTTCCCCCGGGAATCGGAGTGGCGAAACTTTCTCGCCGAGCGGGGAATTGCGTGCTTCCCCGGTTTTGATGATTCTGAACTCAAGCGCGTGAAGGAAGTCTGCGCGGATCGCTCGCTCCGGCAGCCCCCGGCTTACCGCGACTATCGAAAGGCGATTTTGCTCAAGAACCGCTCCGAAGCGATTCAACATCTGCGCCAACTGCACACCGCCTATCCCAAGGATCTCAACGCAAAACAGGAACTCATCCGTCTTGAAAAGGAGGCATTTGAGTCCATCGAAAAAGAACTTTCGCAGCTGCTCCGTCTCGAGAAGAACGACCTTGCCATTGAGCGCGTTCGCACAACCCTGCAGCAGGACTGGATCATTCCACTCGAGGGCGATGCCTGGAAACGGTCCGTCGCATTGCATGCCGAGCAGGAAAAGCGAAAACAGCTCGACCAACTCAACCAGACACTCTCCCAGGCCAAGGTCATTCAGCGCGTGGGGAACTGGAGGGACGCAGCGCCGCTCATCCAAAAGCTGCGCTCCACCCGTGAATCCGGTTTTTACCAGGAGCTGACCGCTGTCCAGCAAAACGAACTCAACGGCTTGCTCAAGTGGTTTCACGAAACCGAATTGCAGCACGATGTCAGCCGGAAGAATCAGGAGGGCTTCGAAGCCCTGTTGTCCCAGCTCAACCCCGACACACTGCAGCAAAAATACCAGCATGCCCCAAGCAAACAGGTGCGTCTGGCCCAGAAACAACTCGCAGCCGAGTGGAAACACTTTGAATCCCTGACTCCCGAGGCTTGCCAGGAACAGCGCTCCAGCTTTGAACGTGCGCAGCGTGTGCTCGATGAGCTGGCCCGTCACCGACGAAAGAGCCGCTCCCGTTTTCGCTGGGTGTGGATTCTCATGCTCCCGCTAGTCGGAGTCGCAGGAGTCGCCCTGTTCTGGTTGAATCAGCAGGAGGCTTCACTGGCCAACACCGTGCGCAACTCCTATGAACAGCGCGATGTGCCATCGACCCGCCAGGCTCTGGCACGATGGGATGCGTTTACGAAGCGCTTTCACAGCTCACTCAACCCGTTCCGTCACTACCGGGCGCATCGTCAGGTCGGAGAGGTACGCAGCTGGATCCAGGAACTGCGGCTGCGCCATGAAAAGATTCAGGAATTGCTCACGCGAACGGAATCGGAACTGCAAACCCCGCCCGGGCGTGCAGAACTGCGCAGGATACGGCTCAACCTCACCATCGCGGAGGAGCTGCTCGACAAGCTTCCCCGTGAGAGCTACGCCGAGGCACATGATCGCTTCGCCGCACTCACTCAAACACATGAGCAGTTCCAGCAACAGCATGTGCAGCAAATGCGCAGCGAACTCTCTGCCGAGCTAACGTCGATCACCAAGCACATGCGTTCCAAACTCACCACGGATCGCACGGATTTTTCCGATTTGGAAAAGGATCTCACAGAGCTGCGAACTGCCTTTCGCAGCGCAGAGTCCCATATTGCCCAGGCACTGGATCTCAGTCATATCACAGATCTGCAGGATCAGCTCGCATCATTGAAGCAGGAAGTGGATGCATACGGTTCTGCCCATGCCACTCTGATGCAGCTCAAAGGCCGGTTGCAGCAAAGCATTGCGCTCTCGGAATACCTGGACTACCTGAGTCAGCTCGCGCAACTCCCGCTCAAGGGTCATGCACTTGTGCAGCATGCCCAGCGTTTGACTGCGGAACGCGAGCGATTCGAAAACCTTGCCCAACAACTGCTGCTGCCTGACAATGCCCTTGCCTGGCAACAGTTCCTCAAGCGGATGGACGAACCGCTAATCGCTGAGGGGCTCGACCCGAAGGAGCGCACCGTCTGGAGACAATTGGCCGGACAGGACCCCCTGCGTGAGATTTATCGCTACCGTCTTTTCCGCTACCAGGATGGAGAAGCGGTTGGCAATTTTCGCTGGGTTTTCACACACGGTGAAGCCCGCATGGAATCCTCACTCGATCCCAGTGGATCGCAAGTTCGCACCGCCGTCATTCAGGAGTTTGACGAACGGCTCGTCGGCGTTGGACGGGGCATTCCTTTTGCCGAGGTGCGATACAGCTGCAAGACCGATGCCTCAGGCGCACCAATTGAAGGTGATTTGCTCGAATTTGACAGGCTGAGTCCAGAGTCGGGATACTACCGCGAAGTTGCGGCCTTGTGTGGTTTTCAAGGGGAGTCCGAAGGGTTTTCACGTCCGCTGCTCGAAGTAATGGATCGCGTGAAAGCAGAGGCCTTTATCAGTCCGATCTTCAAGGCATGGATGCTTCAGGAACTCTTCAATCTCATGCTGGTTCGCGCCTTCGACTGGGGGCTGAATTTTTGCCCTGCCGCCCAGTTGGAATACCGGAATCTTTCGACGATCAAGGGTACGCTTTTCCCATACGACTGGCTGCGCCCTTCCACCCAGAACCGCATCCTCCAGCCGCTTACCCGCTACTTCGATGGGTTGCCAAAACACTCCTACCACCAACAGGCCGTTGCGAGTCGGGAGCTTTTTAAGCAAATCTCCCGCCAGCGTGTCCGCTTTGGTGGATATGTGGACGACACGGGAAGGTTCATGCTGCTCAGTGCCACTCCGAATGATCGCACCTTGTTCGGGATGCGGGAACAGGGCGTCATCGATGTGCTTCGCACACCGCGCATGGAGGGTACACCCGCCACGCAGTTTCCCGCTGTTCCCTACAGTCCGATCATGTTTTTCAACGATCCGCCACGCATCATCCTTGAACGCGTGACCCGCAACATCGGCTTCGATGTCAGCTCAGAGGCTTTTCGTCCCTTCCTGCCTTCGATTTTTCTCGATTCGCAATAAAAGGATTCACCCCTTTGTCATTGGGAACAATGTCTCAGGTTCGGGAGATCTGAGCGCTGTCCCGAATACCCAGTGATCGATAAATCTGCTTGGTCGCATCGGACTTGTTCAGCGTGTAAAAGTGCACGCCGGCAACTTCCTGATCGATGAGATCCTGAACCTGTTGGGTAGCCCAGTGAATGCCTACCTCACGGGCCTGGCGATCATTCTCCGTGCGCTGCATCGCCTTCTGGAGGCGTGCAGGAATGCGAGCGCCCAGTGCCAGCTCGCTCGTGCGCACCATCGCCTTTTGCGTGAGCAAAGGCATGATGCCTGCCACAATGGGGACGTGGATGCCCGCTAATGCGCAGCGCTCGCAGAAATCATAAAAATCCCGATTGTCAAAAAACAGCTGGGTACAAATGTAGTCCGCCCCTGCATCGACCTTGCGCTTGAGGTATTCGATCTCCAACAGTCGATTGGGGCAGCCCGGATGCCCTTCGGGAAAACCCGCAACACCGATGCCCATATCCGGGTAACGCTGCTTGATAAAGGCCACCAGCTCGGCTGCGTAGGTAAACCCACCCGGCACCGTTCCGCCGTCCGGGCATCCCTGTGGCGGGTCCCCCCTGAGCGCCATGATGTTGCGGATGCCACTGCTGGCGTATTTGTCAAGGATCGCTGCGATCTCGTCTCGGGTGTGACCGACCGTTGTCAGGTGGGAAACAATGCTCAGACCGGTGCGCTGCTGCGTTTTGACCACAAGATCATGTGTCAGCTCACGCGTGCCACCTCCGGCTCCATAGGTCACGCTTGCATAGCCCGGACGTAGCGTGACCAGCTCCTCTAGAGTTTGAAACAATTGGGCAGAGGCCTCTTCCGATTTGGGAGGGAAAAATTCAAAACTGAAACACGGGCGATGTGCCTGGAGTATATCGGCAATGTGCATGATGGCAGTTGGCAGAAAAACGGCTTGAATCGAACGGGAACCGACTTTGACAGGTCAGTCCGCTCCGGACAAGCCAAAGACAGCTGAGGCGTAATCCTCACGGTCAAAGGGTTTAAGATCCTCCGGCTTTTCACCCAATCCGACAAAATAAACCGGAAGGTCAAGTTCCCGAAAAATCGCAACGATGGCTCCGCCCTTCGAGGTTCCGTCGAGCTTGGTCACGATGAGTCCACTGAGCGGGAAATACTGGTGAAACTGCCGCGCCTGTTCAATCGAGTTGGTGCCGATGCTGCCATCGACAACCAACCAACTGTGGTGAGGTGCGTTCGCATCGTGTTTTTGCAGCACGCGCCGGATCTTCGCCAGCTCATCCATGAGGTTACCCTTGGTGTGCAGACGTCCTGCAGTATCGAGAATAAGATAGTCCACCCCTCGGCTGCTGGCAGCAGCGTATGCATCGTAGGCCACTGCTGCAGCGTCTGCACCCTGATGGCTGGTGATCAGAGGCAGGTCGAGACGCTCGCACCAGGTCTTCAGTTGCGCATTGGCCGCCACGCGAAAGGTGTCGCAAGCTGCAATGAGAACACTCTGCCCCTGCTCCTGCAACAGCTTGCCCAGTTTTGCAGCGGTTGTGGTTTTGCCCGATCCATTGACCCCTACCAGACTGATCACGACCGGACGAGATTCCGGGACGTCAAGGCGCCCTTCGGCTCCTTCCAGATGCTGCATGAGCACTTGTTTCCCGATCACAGCCCCTTCCTGCTGTTGCAGCTCCCTGTTTTTGCGAAACGCCACCTGCATCGCCTCAATGATGCTCTCGGTCGTTTCGATTCCAAAGTCGGCAGCGTAGAGTGTTGCCTCCAGTTCTTCCAATGTGGCGTCGTCGATCTTTTTGACCCCAAGCACAGAAGCTACCCGGTCTGACGTGCGGGAAAATCCCTTTTTGAAGAATTTGAAAAATCGGCTCATGGTGTGAAGTGTGCATGCGCGACTGCACCGAAATGCAGGTCACTGCCCTGTCGCGCTATTTTCGGAAAATCAGACCAGTCCATCCAACACGTCCGAACCCGCGTCTGAGGCTGAGTCCGTTCGCTTCGCCGTGCGCGCGGGGCGACCCAGTCCATCCTTGATTTTGTCCAGAATCCCATTGATGAAGCGCTTACTGTCGTCTTTGGAGAACTCCTTCCCCAGTTCGACGGCCTCATTGATGCTGACCACGGGTGGAATATCCTCGCAGAATCGAAGTTCAAAAATCGCAATGCGAAGAATCGCCAAGTCCACCCTCGCGATGCGATCAAACGACCAGTTTTTCGCGAGGCGACGGATGTCTTCGTCGATGGTCTGCACATGCTCAATCACACCGCGAATGATCTGCTCGGCAAAGCGATAGTATTCACGCTCATTGGGTTCGTTCTCAAAAAACGACCGGATGGCATCGTTAAGTACTTCGGGACGATTGTATTCCCATGCATAGAGAAATTGCATTGCCGCCCGGCGGTTGTCACTGCGTTGAGATGGTTTTCGGTTCATGATAACGGAGGGGTTGGTGCGATGGGCAGTCGGCCTGTCGTGGTTTATTTCCAATGAGCCATCACTACGGCGGCTTCGGCAAACTCTTTGCCTCGCTCGATGCGCCCGACGGTTCGGTCTTCGGCCTGTTGATAGGTTTCTGCGGAGATGACTCCATTGATCACCGGAATCTGATCCTGCAAGCTTACCTGTTGCAATCCCATGGATACCGTGCGCGAAACAATGTCATGGTGCTGGGTTTCCCCGGCGATAAGCACTCCCAGAGCGATCAGCACATCACAGTTGTGCTGCCGTGCGCGGCGTTGGCAGGCATAGGGAAGCTCCGCAGATCCGGGCACCCGGTCAATGTGCAGGTTTTCGGACTGGACTCCCAAGCGCTTCAATTCCGCGATCGTTCGCTCGAGCAAGCCTCCAACCAGTTCCTCGTTGAAACGGGACGCAATGAGGGTCACGCGCAGGGAACGATTGTCGACCTGGGAAAAATCAAACTGTGGAGCGTGCTGACTCATGATCAAAGATGAATGGTATCAGCGTCTTTTTCAGGCGCTGCAGGGTACATAACGTGCATGCCATCCCATTTGTGCAAGCGTGAAGCGCACTCAGGTTTCGCTTTCTTCCTCAAAAAGAGTGATCTGCTCAACAATCTCGAGACCATAGCCCTGCAGGGCTACAACCTTGCGGGTTCGGCCTGCCAACAGACGAATTTGCTTCAACCCGAGGTCGGACAGGATTTGCGCCCCGATGCCGTAGTCCTTGTAATCCATCCTGGCTGGACGCAGTTCGGACAGTGCGGGTTGCCCGAGTTCACGGGAAAGGTTCACCCCGGGCAGAATGCGGTCCACCCGCATGCCACCATGCGGTTGCTCAATGTAGAGAATGACCCCGTGACCCACCTCGGCAATGCGCTGCATGGAACGCTGAAGACTCTGCCTGCGACGGGTGTCCTGTTTGCCAAAAATATCTGAGATCAGGTGCTCACTCTGTACCCGGACCAGGGTGGGGCGTTCATCCAGGGATCCCTTGCTCAGCACAATGTGATAGCGATCATTGAGCTTGCTGCGATACACATGCAGATCGAAGGGACCGAACTCGGTTTCCACCACATCCTGCGCAATTTTTTCCACCTGTTTTTCGCGTTGATGCCGGTATTCGATCAATTGCGCAATCGAGATCATCTTCAACCCATGCTGCTGTTTAAAGGGGATCAGGTCCTTGACCCGCGCTACCGAACCATCGTCGTTGACCACCTCACAGAGCACTCCGCTGGGATGCAGCCCCGCCAGAATGGCAAGGTCCACAGCTGCTTCGGTATGGCCAGCACGTTCCAGCACACCCCCAGGACGCGAACGCAGTGGAAACACGTGACCGGGCTGCACCAGTTGCTCAGGGGTGGATTGGGGATCCGCCAATATGCGAATGGTTTTGGTGCGGTCGTATGCACTGATTCCCGTGGTGATTCCCTCTGCCGCATCCACCGTTACCGTGAAATCCGTGCGAAAGGAATCCAGATTGCGCGCCACCATGGGGTTCAGTCCAAGCCGCTTGAGCTGAAACTCGGCCATCGGCACACACACGATACCGCTGCAGTAGCGGATCATCATGTTGATGGTCTCCGGAGTCGCCTTTGAGGCAGCCATGATGAGGTCTCCTTCGTTTTCCCGGTCTTCATCGTCAGTGACAATGACGAGTTTCCCGTCGGCGATATCTGCAATGGCTTGCTCGACTGAGTCAAAATACTGGGAAAAGTCGCTTTCCATTAATTGCTTTTCAATTCATTTGGCACTGTTAGTCTACCACAAAATGAAAGCGATCGTTGTAGGCGCAGGCGAGGTCGGATTCTACTTGTCAGAGGTATTGAGTGCAAAGGGAATCCATATTGTCGTTATTGAGGCCTCCCAGAGCAGGGTGCAGCATGTCGATGACGAACTCGACGTCAAAGTGCTTCAGGGCAACGGTGCATCGGCCTCAATGCTGGAACGAGCTGGCATCCACGCAGCCGATTTTGTAATCGCGGTCACCAGTGATGACATGACGAACATCGTGTGTTGTTCTCTGGCCAAAGCCATGCATCCATCGACCGTAACGATTGCCCGGGTACATGATGCGACCTACGCGGACCACTCCCTGATCAACTACCAGTTGCATTTTGGAATCGATCACCTGCTCAACCCGGAGGCACTCTGCGCCGTTGAACTCGCCAAAGAAATTCGCAACCCCGGCCGGGTTGCTGTGGAAAATCTCGCCCGTGGGCGCATTGAGGTGCAGCAGCTCTGGGTCACACGTCCGAGCAAATATACTGGAAAACCACTCAAGGACACCCCATTGCCCAAGGAGGTTCGGGTGGCAACCGTGACCAAGCCCGACACCCCTTACCAGATTGCCACCGCAAACGTGGTACTTGAGGTTGGCGACCGTGTAACGCTCTTTGGTCTGCCCGAACAAATGGTTTCTGTGAAAGCGCAGTTGGACCCATCGAGCAAGATTGATCAGGCGCGCGTGGTGCTCTACGGTGGAAGTGAGATCGCCATTGCACTGGTGCGATTGCTCAACAGTCCACGGTTCAAAATCCGGATTCTCGAAAAAGATCCCAAGCTTTGCATGGCACTCGCCGAGCGATTCCCCCATGTCACTGTCATTCGTGGGGATGCCACCTCCCGGCGCCTGCTGGAAGAGGAGCAGGTCGGAAGCTGCGACTATTTTGTCGCCTGTACCAAACGCGATGAAGACAACATCATGACCAGTGTGCAGGCTTCCAAGCTCGGTGCCAAGCATGTGCAGCTGGTCATCAACAAACCCGACTACGAACCCATCCTGATGGGGTTGAGTTCCACGCTCGGGGTTGAGTTGGTCGTCTCGCCTCGACTTGCAACCGCCAACGAACTCACACGTGTCATCGACACCGGCCCCGTTGTGGAAATCGCAACGCTGGCCGATTCCAGTGCAAAGATCCTCGAAATCAAGGTATCACCCGACAGCAAGGCGATCGGTCGACAGATTCAGGAATTGCCACGATCCGATCACTCCATTTTTCTCGCCATCCTGCACAAATATGATGCCAGGGTACCTGCGGCGACCGACACGATCCTTCCCGGTGACCGCGTGGTCGTGCTCACCCACGAAACCCACCAACAAGCCGTCATTGATCTGCTGTCCTGAACCACGGTGGTTCGATCGGCCTGGCATCTTTTCGATTCATGCACTTCCCGATCCTGTTTCGTCTGTTGAGTTCCATCATCTGGGTGCTCACTGCGTCCTTTGCACTCTGCCTGACAGTTGCCCTGCATTTCGGTCACGACCTCACGGCAGCAGTTCGCGGATTTGGGATCAGCATCGCGATCTCGATCACACTCGGAACGCTGTTGAGAGTCTTGGGGCGCGGTGCCCACCCGCGACTGTTTCGCAAGGAGGCGCTTTGCCTGATCGGAATTGGATGGTTGCTGGCCAGTCTGCTGGGTGCCTTGCCCTACCTTCTCATTTTACCGGACTGCCACCCGGTGGACGCGTTGTTCGAGTCGGTCTCGGGATTCACAACCACCGGAGCCACCGTCATGATTGACTACGAACATTTGTTGCCGCCGAGCCTGCTGTTCTGGCGATCACTGAGTCAGTGGATCGGTGGTCTGGGTGTTGTGGTCCTGTTTGTGGCCATCGTCTCAAATCTGGGCGCAGGCGCGAAAGTGCTTTTCAGCAACGAATCTTCCGGACAATCCGCAGACATTGACGACAGCAGTATTAACCAGGGAGCAAAACGCATCATGCTCTATTACCTGGCTTTGTCTGCCCTGTGTTTTGCATCCTACTGGATCGCGGGACTGTCGTGGTTTGACGCGCTATGCCACATGG
Source organism: Puniceicoccaceae bacterium (assembly GCA_040224245.1). Lineage (NCBI taxonomy): Bacteria > Pseudomonadati > Verrucomicrobiota > Opitutia > Puniceicoccales > Puniceicoccaceae > Puniceicoccaceae bacterium. The sequence goes on from JBEGIR010000049.1 coordinate 27,775, forward strand.
CAACCACGGTCTCCACGGGTGGGTTCAGCACGATCAATGCGGGAGTGCCTGGATTTGAGAATCCTGCACTGGAATGGTGCATGATCGTATTCATGTTTTGGGGAGGTTTCAGTTTTTTGTTGGTGCTCAAGTATCTCCGCAACGGGTGGCAAGCGCACAAGCATGGATTGGAGGGGCGCGTCTACACCCTGATCGTGATTAGTGCCACCCTGCTGATCATGGTGCTCACTCCTGCCTCCCCGGATTCAGCGGGCCTGCAGGAACGGCTGCGCGATGCCGCCTTTCAGGTGATCACAATCCTCACGACCACTGGCTACGCTACGGAGAACTTTGCACTCTGGAATGCTCCGGCAAAGTGGATTCTGCTGCTGCTGATGGTGATCGGCGGGTGTTCCAGTTCCACCGCTGGCGGAGTCAAGGTGATCCGGGTGATTGCCGCATTTCGCATCGCCGCCCAAAGCATCGAAAAAACCTTCCGCGTCCATGTGGTACGACCGCTTCGACTGAATGGACGTGTGCTCGATGACGGGGCACGGGATGCCCTGACCTGTTTTCTGATCCTCACGGGACTTGTGTTATTCGCCGGAATCCTAGGGTTTTCCCTGCTTGAACCCGATCTGGATATTGAAACGGGACTCTCGGCCGTCTTTGCCTGTCAGTTCAATATCGGCCCCGGGCTGGGTGCAGTCGGTCCCATGGAAACGTTTGCGTTCCTGCATGCACCCACAAAGCTCGGGCTGTGCCTGCTGATGCTGTTGGGTCGTCTAGAAATCTACGCACTGCTGGTGCTGTTTTCCCCTTCAATCTGGCGGAAATTCAGTTGACGCATGTGAACGCGGGTTCAGCTCTCACTCTCCATCTTTTCTGAGAAAAGGAAGCATCGCCTGTCGCAGTTCTTCCATGCGAATTGGCTTTGCGAGGAAGGCGTCCATGCCCACTGCACGGGCATTTTCCTGATCCACCTTGAGCGCGCCAGCAGTCAGTGCGATGATCTGCGGATTGCCATATCGCTCGGGGTCGGCGCGCAAGCGCTTCGCAGCCTCATACCCGTCCATGACGGGCATCTGGATGTCCATAAGCACAACAGCATAGCGCGTCTGCTCACAGCAACGCAGCGCTTCTTCTCCATTCTCCGCACCGTCAAACACGATTCCCAGTTTGCCCAGCAAAATCTCGGCTACCCTTCGGTTTGTCAGGTTGTCCTCCACCAGTAATACCTTGAAGGAAGCATTCTTCTCTGTTTTCGGGTCGGGAGGATGGGGTGGCTTGTCTTCAGGTTCGGGCAATGCGTTGCCCGCTTTGAGGGTAGAAAACAGCACATCATATCGAAAGGGTTGTGGCAACCGCACCATGCCGCGTGGAAGCGGGGTCTGCAAGTCATGGGAGATCCAGATCCGAGCGGGAAGGGTTTGGTCCTCGTTCCACTTGACTTCATCCCCAAAATCGTAGGTTGCGGGTGCAATCACACACATCCAGTCCACTGGTGGAGCGTCCTGTATCCAGCTGGCAGCGTCGTCGGTTTCGTACACCGTTGCGCCTGTACCTCTCAACGTCTTTGCGATCAGGCAGGTTTGCTGCACGGTGTGACCCACGAGCGCGATTCGAAGACCAGACAAACTGACAACTGGCTGAGCTTCTTGCACCATCTCAAGCGGCAGTCGCACACAGAAACGGGATCCTGGACTCGTTTTGGGTTCAATTGTAATTGAGCCGTTCATCAGCTCTGCGAGCCTGCGGCAGATCACCAGTCCCAAGCCCGTGCCTCCGAAGTTACGGTTGTCGGCGGTGTCCAGTTGCTGGAAGGGTTGAAACAGGTTTGTCCGCTGCGATTCCGGAATGCCTACACCGGAATCATCCACCGTAAATGTGACCCAGCACCAGCCGGGTTGTTCATGTGCCTGCACGTCCACTTCCACCCCAATCCATCCGTGTTGGGTAAACTTGACCGCATTCGACACCAAGTTCATCAAAATCTGCTTCAGCCGCAGGGCATCCACCTGAAAATACAGGGGGTGGGATGGATCCCAACCGTGCAGCATGGAAAGTGATTTTTCCCTCACCCACCCCGAAAAGACTCCGAGTACTTCTTCGAGCAACTGATCAATCCGGGTGGGAGCAGGCACCAGTTCGACACCATCCGCCTCGATTTTGGAATAATCGAGAATGTCGTTAATGATCGCGATAAGGAATTCTCCACTTTGATTGATGATATCCACCATCTCGCGCTCCGCCTTGCCCAGACGAGCATTGCGAAGCGCATCCGCCATGCCGATGATGCCATTGAGCGGTGTGCGGATTTCATGGCTCATGTTGGCAAGAAATTGGCTCTTGGCCTCGCTCGCCCGCTCCGCACGCTCGGCAGTATCCAGAAGCTCGTGATTCAACCTCACCAGCTCAGCAGTTCGCTGACCCACCAGGGTTGAGAGGCGCTTGCGTTCCCGTTCCGATGCGCGCAGCAGATTCACAATTATCAAGGTCAACAGTGCAGCAGCACCCACGATTACCAATGCGTAGGCCCACCAGGTTCGATACCAGGGTGGCAGGACCACAAAGCTGATTTCTGCGGGTGGACTCACAATTCCAAAGGCATTGATAGAGCGCACCCGGAAGGTGTAACGACCTTCGCGAATCTGATTAAAGACAACCCGGGTATCCGCGCTGGGTTCTGACCAGCTGTCCGTTAACCCTTCGAGCTGGGTTTGAAACAGCGGAGTCTTGCGATAATAAAAACTGTTGTCAAAAAACTCGAATAGCAGGCTGTTCCGGGCATAAGGCAAGGTTAGGTCGGTTCGCGTCGAAGTTCCACTGTAGATGGAATAAACGGGTGGATGTCCGCCCATGGGTCGCACCATCGAAAGCACCGGGTTTCCCGCGCTGCGCGGCGGGGAACTCACTCGGGGGTGGTGATAGATCAGACGATCACGGGTTTGGATGAAGGCACCCCCATCCGGCATTGGAACCACCGTTGGGTTGTTGTCCCGGATCAGTTCAAAACGCTCAAAATCGGGAGTCAGGACTCCAGATTCATCCCGACGACCCACAAAGAGTCCGCTTTCACTGGGTAACCACAGATCACCATTGGCATCCTCAACCGGTCGGGAAATCAGTCCGGCAAATGGAAACTGCAGGAATTCTGGAAACGGAACGGTGCGAAGGGCTGCGCGTTCAGGATCAAAAACCGCCAGTTGGTCGTGCGTTTTCAGGTAAACCTCTCCATCCACTTCAAAAACATTGACCCATCGCAGCCCCACTTCCGGTACTTGGTCGAACGCTTGAACTGAAAAATCAAGGTTTTCAGGGTCGAGCATGATTCGACTCGCTTTACCCAGGCCTTGCTCAACCCATATTTCACCTCGATCCGATTCCAGATACACCGCAGCAAACCCGATCGATGGATGTGATTTCCCGGTATAGTGCCATCCTTCTTCGGATCGATGCAGCAGGAAGAATTGGTCCAGTGAGCACGCGATGGCCAGATCCGGATTTGACTGGCATGGAATCGTTTTCGAGATGATTGGTCCTTCCATTACCGGATGCACGTCTCCAGAATCCATGACATAGTGCAGCAGTCGCTGTTCGCTTGATAGCAACATTCCATCCTGCACAAAGGCCGCATCATCAAAAAAATGCCTGCCATTGACCTCCAGTCGACGGAAGGAGGGCATGGGCGTCGCCCCCTGCAGTTCCGCCAGAAAAATCTGCTTTGCCGAATAGACCACCAACTGATCATCGAGAAAGGCAGCTTTCGGCCACAGCATTTTCAACCCATTGCGGTGATCGAGCACTGAAAGCGCCGAAGGGTACATCATCTTGATCAGTCCGACCGGAGTCGTTGCCCACAGGATTCCCTCCGAGGTATAAATCAAATCACGGATGCTTGCGAAATTGGAGTCAAGGCTGCCATCAAGCCAAAGTGCAGCCCGGAGCTGATTGTCGAGGATCAACAGTCCCACTCCCGGCAGCACGACTGCAAGGTAATCATCATCCAGTCGCGCCAATTTGCTGATGCCGCGTCGCAAGAGTTCGTCCACCGAGGTCTCGACTCGCTCCATTTTCTCACCCTGCATGCGAAACAGTCCACCATTGCGGCTGGCCAGCAGGGTTTTTTCCGCAAAATGCACACTGTCTACCAGTGCAAGGGCCCCGCCATACTGTTCACTCCCTGCAAGTTTGCGCAACCGGGTGCCTTCGATGCAATGCACACCCTGCGTATTCGAACTCACATACAGGCGCGACTCATGGGTGAATACCGTAAGCGGGTCATCGATTTCGTTCCAGATGCGATTTCCAAATTCGGGAGAGTAGTGAACCACGCCACGCTCTCCCCAAAACAGGACACTGTCTTCCAGCAAGCGGATCTGGTTAAAATTGACAGCCGCGACCTCGGACATCTGCTCCCGGGTCATCAAGGGTTCAATTTCGTATGCACCCGTTTCAGACACCCGAATGCGTCCCCATCCTCCGACAATGCCACAGTAGAATCGATTACCGCTGCCTGCCAGGCGCAACACTTCATCTCCATGTTCCTGATGGTGCAGGGAAAGGTTTGTCCAGTTCCGTCCATCAAAACGCTCGATGTGACCTTCAGAGGCTAGAATAATCTGCCCGTGCTCGTCCTCGTATAAATACCCTCCTGGTAGTTCCGCCCCCAGATCCTCGTAGTGGTATATCGTGTAAATGGGAAAGCCCTGGATACCCTCTCCGCTCACCGGAAGCACCGTACAAGCACACAGGGCGAGCAAGCTTCCTGCCACTCGCTTCAGGAGTTTCCGTCGGTGATGAGGGGTGTTCATGGGGGTGATTTGCAGCCTTGCAACTGAAATCCTTTTCTTACTTTCGGATTTTCGTTCCAAAACTTAAGCCCCTGTCCAAATTTGGACAAGGCACCTGCATACCTAACAAACGGACCCCTTGTCCTCCCCTAAGCGGGAGGGATGCAGTTTATTGTCCGTCGTCGCCGATGGCTTCCACCGGGCAATCATTGAGGGCCTCTCTACAGAGTTCAAAATCCTCCTCGGTGGTGGGCTGTACGTGCACATAGGAGTGCCCTTCGTCATCGTTGCGCGTGAAAAACGCCGGGGCGATCTCTCGACACAGATCGCAGTCGATGCAGTTCTCATCGACATAAAATTTGCCCGGAACGTTGTCGGAAAACTTTGCTTCTTTTTCAGCCATGATTCGTTTTACTCCTGCATATTGTGAGATTACCTCACACCGCACTGCATAGCGCGAATGCGCTCAGGATCAACCGGAAAGCAAAAAAATAAACGTTTACAGTCACCTGCTCCGACCCGACACTGAAGCTGCGATCATCTCGTTTTCACCATCGTATCCCTTTCATTTACCCGATGCCAGCCATTCGCATCCTGCCCGATCAAGTTGCCAACCGCATTGCTGCGGGAGAGGTGATCGAACGACCTGTTGCCGTGGTCAAGGAACTGGTTGACAACAGCATCGATGCGGACGCCGACCGCATCAAGGTTCAGTTTAAACAAGGGGGTAAATCCTACATCCTGGTCGAGGATAATGGTGGGGGCATGTCACCCGATGACGCCTTGCTCAGCCTCGAACGCCATGCCACGAGCAAGATATTGAGCAGCGATGATCTGTTCAACATCCGCACGCTTGGGTTTCGGGGTGAGGCGATTCCGTCCATTGCGAGTGTTTCGCGGTTTCTGATGCGCACCCGCCCCGCTTCCCAACTCGAAGGCACAGAAATTCTCGTCAATGGAGGCAAACTGATCCACCGACGCGATGTCGGAATGCCTCCCGGCACGCGCACCGAAGTAACGCACTTGTTCAACTCCATTCCGGCGCGGCGAAAATTTCTCAAGACAGACAATACCGAAGCCTCCCACATCATCCAGTGGGTGCGGCTGATCGCGGTGGCGCATCCCGGTATCGCCTTTCGCCTGCTCTCTGGCGAGCGCACCCTTCTGTCCGTTCCAATCCACGAACAACCGATCGAGCGCATCCTCGCGCTCTGGGGACGGGAGCTGGAATCCCAACTGCTGCCAATTGAATTTGAGTCGAGCGGACTTTTCGCAAGCGGTTTCATCGGTCGTGCCGGAGTATCCCGTCCGTCCCGCCAGGACATTGTGACCATTGTAAACGGCAGACCCGTGGAAAGCCGTACCCTTGGTTTCGCCTTTACCGAAGCCTTTCACACACACATTCCTCGCGGTCGCTATCCTCTCGTTTTTCTGCAGCTGACCATCGACCCGGCCATGGTCGACGTGAACATTCACCCGTCCAAAAAGGAGATCAAATTCAAAAACGAGAGCCGCCTTCGTTCGCTTGTCATCCAGGAAGTCTGGAAGGTTTTGCGAAGCGGTTCAGACCCCATGCAGGCAAAACCCGAAGCTCGTACTGCACCGGAAAGCTCCCCTCTCGATCCCAAACCAAGCAACACGGATGCCCGCAATCCCGGCTCCGCGCTTTCACCGCAAAGCCCGGCACCGATGCCCATGCGGCAGCACGAGTCTTCACCCTCAGGGAGCACGCGTTCGGTTGCTCGTCCCCTTCCCACACCCTCTGCTCCGGTGCCGCCTCCCCGTCACCCATCTTCACCAACTGCACATGCTCCTGCCTCACAACAGCCGCTTTCCCTTGAACGGGAGTGGCGCTTCATCGGGGACTACCACCGCTCCTACAGTCTTTTTGAACGCCCCGGGGGCCTCTCCCTGCTGCACAATAGCCGGGCCCTGCGTCGCATCGGTTACGAACGGGTACTGCAAGATTTGCAGAGCGATGCGTCAACCGTGCAGCACGAGATCCTTCCGACCACTCTCGAACTCGAGGCCTTTCACTCCAGCCGTCTCAAGGAGTGGATGCCCATGCTCGCCCAGTGTGGACTGCTGGTTGAGGAATTTGGACGCAATTTTTTCCGCATTGTTGCGGTTCCTGCACAATTGGACGGGAGCGAGGCACGGAGTCTGATCGAGCAATGGCTGCACCAGGATCCTGATGCCTCACCCGATTTGGCCGGATTTCGCGCAGGAATCGCACTGCTCTGCGGAGCCAAGTACCGCAATCAGCTCGAGTTGCCACTCGCGCGTGAAGCTTCGATGGAGGTGCTTCGCCAGCTGCTCCAGTGTGAGCAGCCCATGGTCGATCCTGAGGGCAATGCCATTATCGTACACCTCCCCCATCGCATGTTCGAGGGTGGCACGTCAGTGTTGGGTGGAGGTCACCCAGACTGACCTGTGAAATTTTGCATTTGCGATCTCAGAAACGGGAACGCGGCATGCGAAAAAAATGCAACCGCGGAAGTCCGTCCATCACTCCCGTCTGATATTCCTGAGGTTTTGTCCGCAGACCAACGGAAGGCCGCTGATCGGAGTCCGCCGCAACCGCATCGTTTGCACGCTGTTGCAGCACCTGCAGCAACAGATGGATCGCGGCGATAACCAACAACCCCACCAGGAATACGCGGCGAAGCCAGATGCGGTCGTTACGGATGAGGGGTCGTTTCATGGAAGAAGTGGAACAATGACGTGGTAAAACGGATTGTGCCGCAGCAGATCAAGATTTGAGGTCCCGGAAACGCTGCTCCTTGTCCAGATCAATGACCAGGGTTTCAAGGCTTTCCACACGGCGCTCCAACTCATCGATGCGCCGGAGGGCACTCGAGTCCACCTCACCGTCTTTGGGACGATTCTTGTGTCGGGATTGGATCGTAGCGGAAAAAAAGATGATGGCGACGATGATGACAATTGCGCTCCAGAAGTCCATATCAGGTCAAGTTTGGGGATGAAGGGATGGATGGTGTGGGATCGTGTGCAATCACAGGTTGCGAAACCGACGATCCCAGTCTTTTTCAGGATCAGTTACCGCATTTTCCAGACGTTGCACTCGTTTGTCGAGTTTTTCGAGAATGCTGCGCATCCGCTCCAGAGCGGGTCGGCGACTGTTCCCGTAGGTGTTGTAAAACTCCCGCTCCTCTTCGGAACTGAATTCGAGCACAGGCTCCTGACGCATCACAATCGCGAGCACGATGTAAACAATGACTGTCGGCACCACTTGTGTGAACAGCGCAAAAAAGATGAAGGCAATGCGCACGAACCAGACGGGAAAGCCAGATGCATCAGCAAGGCCACGTGCGACCCCGAAGATCCATCCGTTGCGAGAGCGGTAGAGTCCTCGATTGGTTGTGCGTGATGGGTTGGATTGTAAACTCATGAACGGTCTCCTTTAGTTGAACGACTGCGGTCGATGTCGAAGTAGATGGTTTCGAGTGCATCAATGCGTTTCTCCATGCGAAGCAGGGATTGATGCATTTCCTGGAGGATGCGCGCGTCATCCTCCGAGACGCACTCGTTTTTGCGCGAGCGGGTCGCATTCAAAAAAAGAAATGCGAGTATGATGAGAGTACCGCAAATAACGGGCAACCCCACCGTAATGATGAAAAACGTTGTTGCTGGCATGGCAGTGAAATTTCGGGATTGGCTGCGACCCGAGACCAAGTCAACGGGTCGACTTTAAGTTAGACGTGCGCAACCTCAGTTTTGGGTCGGATTTTTTTTCTCTTTCAGCGCAGCCAACTGTTTTTCAATCTCCTCGTCACGTTCCAGTGCAGAAAAACTGTCGTCGATGGACGGTTTGACACCGTAGTTGACCAGATCCGCATCAGCTTCCATGCGCTCGATGCGCTGCTCAAACTTGTCAAACTTCATCATCGCAGTCTTGGTATTGACCTTGCGGATGTTGCTCTGCGCCTGGTGGGATTTCTGGGCACGCGTGTGACGCTGTACCAGCACCTTGTGTTTGTTGCGTGCCTGTTCCAGTTTTGCCTCAAGGTCGCTGATGTCCTGCTTGTAGTTTGCAATGATGTCCTGCAGTTTGCAGATGTCGTCCTCGACGATGGTGATGCGCTGCTGTACGGCGCGTTTTTCCATGAGTGCCTCACGAGCGAGGTCTTCCTTGCCACGGCTGACGGCCAACTCGGCGCGCTCGTCCCAGCGATCTGCCTTTTCCTTGAGTTCGCCCAGTTCGCGATTGCTTTTGGTCACCTGCGCCATGGTTCCGGCACAGGATGCCTTGATTTCCACAAGGGTGTCCTCCATCTCGCGGATCATGAGACGGATCATCTTTTCAGGATCCTCTGCACGATCCAGCATCGAATTGATGTTGGAGCTGATGATGTCAGAAAAACGGGTGAATATACTCATAGCTGGATTTTGTTGTTCAGATTGATGTTGTTGGATTTGTGTTCCTTTGCCTCATTAAAACAGTTGCCGTGCCAATTATTTCACTAATTTCTTAAACCAATCCACATCAACCACTTCCAAAAGTCATAATTCTTTAATAATTTTCCCTCTCGTCAAACTTCGTAAAATTGGCTAAATCCATAGCGAATTTAACCACCTATGCTCTCTCCCACCTCCCTGCCTGATCCCATCGGCGAATCCACAGCTTTTCTCGACTTCCAGGCCCGTTTGAGTGAAGTCGCCAAGGTTGATCGACCGGTACTGGTCATCGGTGAGCGCGGCACGGGCAAGGAAATGGCAGCGCGACGCATTCACTACCTGTCGAAGCGGTGGGATGAAAATCTGGTCACACTCAACTGCGCGGCGCTTTCTCCCAACCTGCTCGAGGATGAACTCTTCGGCCACGAGGCAGGCTCTTATACTGGCGCGAATCGTCGCCGCTACGGACGTTTTGAAGCCGCAAACCGGGGCACCCTCTTTCTCGATGAAATCGGGCAGACTCCGGCTGAACTGCAGAGCAAGATCCTTCGCGTCGTCGAATACAACTCCTTCGAACGCGTCGGCAGTTCTGAAACCATTGAGGTGGATGTTCGCATCATTGGCGCAACCAACTCCGACCTCTTTGCCATGGCTGTGGAGGGAAAATTCAAGCACGACCTGCTTGACCGCCTGTCGTTTGAAGTGATTTTTGTGCCCCCACTTCGCGTTCGGGAGGGGGACATCCTGCTGCTCGCCAATCACTTCGCCGTGCACATGGCCCACGAGATCGGCAGAAAGGATATTCCGGAATTCAGTGATGAGGTGATTGAACAACTGGAAACCCACAATTGGCCGGGAAATGTGCGGGAGCTGAAAAACGTGGTCGAGCGCGCAGTCTACCGCAGTAATGACGGCTTCATTGATCACATTGAACTCGACCCGTTTCGCTCTCCGTTTGCGCCAACTCCCCCGCGATCAGCACCGTTGCAATCCTCCAGCCAGACTGACGATCCCACGTCACCCGCCCAGCCCACCACACCTGACTCCACGGATCTTTCGATTTTGGCAAAGCAACAACTTGGCCGTCGCGGATTTCGTGAAATCATCCAGGAGATAGAGGTGGATCTGCTCCTGACAGCACTGCATCGCTCGGGGTACAACCAGCGCAAAGCAGCTGATCTGCTCGATCTCACCTACCATCAATGGCGCGGCCTCTACCGCAAGTATGAATCTCAACTCCAGTCTCCCGACGCCTGATCCTGCTCAAACCGGCAAACCCTCATTCCCCCAGAGGCTCAACCCGCAGTAGCACGGAAGAGCCGCACGGCACAGTCGTGATTTCAGAACTTCAACGCTCGATGATGCGGCCATTGCGGAACATCAAGCGTTCCTTCACCCTGCCGGATTCGTAGTAGTTGACAACCTCGCCCTCAAGCTGGCCTGCCCGGAATTCACCCATCATCTTCAGGTTACCGGTTTCATAGTACTGCCGGATCGGACCGTGCTTGATGCCATCCCTGAACGCAACTTCCACCTCAACCTGTCCGCTTTCGTAGAACACCTGCTGGTTGCCTACCACCTTGCCATTCTCAAAATTCATGAGACTGCGCAGGCTGCCGCGTTCGTAATAGAGCTTGGTCGGACCGTGTTTCTCTCCATTTCGGAACTGTGCCTCACCCTTTAGCTGGCCACTCTGGTGGTAGTTTTTCGAAATTCCATTTTCCAACCCATTCTGCATCGTGCTTTCGCGCTCGATGATTCCCGAAGCGTAATACTCCCGGCAAGCACCGTTGAGCGTCCCGTTGGCAAAGGTATACTCCCGTTTGATCCGGCCCGATGGGTAGTTCTCGATATAGACTCC
>JBEGIR010000050.1 GCA_040224245.1 Puniceicoccaceae bacterium
GGTGCAGTTTTCTCTGCCTTCTTCAGTAGCATGCCCGCATTCTAAGTCCCGTATCGCGGAATTCAAGCCTCAGCCATGGTATTCCGAAATCATGCAAGGGAGCCGCAAACCCGTTTGCCGCCCGGAAGAGTGCTGTCAGAACCCTGTTTACACCCCATAATCGCCACCGGTGATGTAGCGTTCGAGGTGGTTGATGCTCTGAGCCTGGGCATTCAGCACCGACTTGAGCACATCGCCGATGCTCACGATCCCGATGAAGCGGTCCTCCTCCATCACTGGCAGGTAGCGGATGCGTTTTTCGGTCATCAGCTTCATGCAATCCTCCACCGACATGGATGGCGGCACGACCAGTAGCTTGTCCAGCATGGTATCGCGAACGGGAGTTTCACGGGAGGCACGTCCCATCAGGATAACCTTGCGCGAGTAGTCTCGCTCGGTAAACAGTCCTACCAGCTTGTTATTTTCCATGACGAGGATGGCGCCCACATCATGCTTGTCCATCAACTCCAAAGCTTCGAATGTCGTTTTGTCGGGGGAGATCGTGATGCTGACGTGGGGAATTTTTTGATCCAGAATATTGCGCACCGTGTTCATGCGAACAACTAACCACCGGGCATGTTCAAAATCAAGCAGTCTTGCGACATAAACCCCGTCAAGCTCCACCTGCGCTTTCACCATCCACCACATCCACGTTGGTCGCCAGTTCCTGCTCGACGCGCAGGTGTGGATCCCGTGGTCCCTGCTCCAGTTTTTTTCGAAAACGCACGAGCGAGCGCTTGGGTACCAGTCCGATGTGACAGATGGGTTCGCCGGGCTTGATGGCAGGCATGGTGGTCATGCCAATCACGATACCGTCGTGTTTTGAGTGCAGCACATTCTGCTCCTGCCCCAGAATGCTGTAGTTGGTTGCGATGGGTTGGCCGTCTTCCACAAACTGACCGGGGCTGACATGAAACTTGAGTATGCCCCCTACCGCAGCCCGCACCCAGGTGGTTTTGCGAATCAGTGCCTGATACGGTGGCTCGACGGCCTTGCCTTCGAGCATGCCAAAGCGGATGAGCACATTGCGGATGCCCTGCACTCCCAGCTGCAGGATGCCCGGTTCCACTTTCCAGGGTTCGCCCGCTTCGAGGATGATCGTTGGGCAATCACGTTTGGTGCACTCCCTTCGAAACGAACCCACCGGCCCTTTGCCATCGATCACGAGGGCACAGCCAAACGCATTTGCGAGCCGTTTCACATCTGGGCGGGAGAGGTCGGCACGTACGTTTGGGTAGTTGGTGCGATGAAAGGCCGCTGTGTGCAGATCGATCCCAAAATCACAGTTGTCCGCAAATTCCGTGATCAGACGGTGGGCCACCCGACTGGCCAGGCTGCCGTTGGGGGAACCCGGAAAACTGCGGTTGAGATCCCGGCGGTCCGGCAGGTAGCGCTCATGTGCTTCAAATCCAAAGACATTGACCACAGGCGCCAGAATCAGACTCCCGCGCAGCAATTCAATGGGCGAACCGAACAAAAAGTCGTGAATGATGCCGGTTCCGTTGATTTCATCACCATGAATGGCTGCCGTCACAAACACAACGGGCCCCGGGGCAATCGAGCGAATGACCCGAAGCGGCACTCGCACAGGTTCCCCAAAATAGGTTTCTGAGATCTGCAGGCGGAGATCCCGGCTCTCGCCAGGGTTGACCACCTCACCCGCAATATTCAAGGCATGGGAGGGCATCAGTTTTTGGGATTGGGTTTACGTCTCGATTTTTTGCGTCGGCTGTGAGCGTGTTCGGGCAGGAACGCACGAAGCGCGTTCATGTTTCCATAACACATGAGCACATCGCCAGCCATGATTTCACGGTCAAAGCGCGGATTGGCAATTTGCTCACCGCCCCGAACGATGCGAAGCACCACGATGTCGAGCTCACGCAATCCACTTTCAGAAATGGTGCGCCCGACCATGTCGGAATGGGGCTGCACTGTGAACTCTGAGATGGTATAACCCCGTGTCAGGGTGAGGCGCTCGCGCACATCAAAATTGCCAAACTGGATCTGGTCCTCCATGAAACGGATCAACTCACCGGCAATGTCCATGCCAGTGGCAGCTTCGATGCCCTCGAGTCCGGGAGAGGAGTTGACCTCCATGATGACTGGACCATCCTTGCCTTCGAGCATGTCCACTCCCGCAACGTTGAGATTGAGAATCTGAGCCGCACGCACAGCGGTTCGTTCGTATTCCGGGTCGAGCTGAACCACCTGCGTGGTCCCACCCCGGTGCACGTTACTGCGAAATTCCTGGCCCGCCGCAGTGCGCCGCATGGCAGCCACCACCTTGTCGCCGATCACAAATGCACGGATGTCGCGTCCCTTGGATTCTGAAACAAAATTCTGCACAAGCACATCCTGCTTCACACTGCTGAGAGTCTCGATGATCGCTTCTGCAACCTTGTTGCTCTCCGCGAGGATGACACCGATGCCCTGTGTGCCCGACAACAGTTTGATCACCACCGGTGCGCCTCCCATGGAATGGATGGCGTGCAGGATGTCTTTGGGGGAGCGAACAAAAGCGGTGTGGGCAATGCCCAGGTCGTGACGACTGAGTGCCTGCAGGGCCGCCAGTTTGTCCCGGGATGCCAGGATTGCCGAAGCTGTGTTCACGCAGTAAGATCCCATTTGTTCGAACTGCCGCACAACGGAACTGCCAAAGGAAGTGATGGAGTTCCCGATCCGGGGGATCACGGCATCGTAGTGCCGGATGCGCCGACCAGCATAGGTCAAGTCGGGGCCACCCTGTTCCAGATAGAGCGCGAATTTCAAGGTATCGAGCACCTTGACCTTGTGTCCACGCTCAGCAGCAGCCTGCTTGAGCCGAACCGTGGAGTAAAGCCGTGGTCCCCGGGAGAGAATGGCGATGTGCAAAGGTTTCATAGGCGATGAGTCATGCATTTCAGCGAGCTGCGATGCGTGTGGTCAATCGATCCCGCACCCGATAGCGCGACGCTGCGTCCACCCAGAATCTTCCCTCAAGTGCCCGGCGACCCAACAGCATCCGGCAGGTCATACCAGCGCGATTGCTGAGACTCAATTCGACGGGAAAGGTATGCGAACCGATACGCAGATGAGTGCTGACAAAAAATCGCTCAGCCTTCAATCCATTGCTCGATTTCACGTGTCCGATGTGGGTGATCGGCGCGCGTACGCGAAGGAACCGGCTGCGGTCGCGCCGATGCAGCATGAGATTGAACTCGACATGATCATCATCAATCTGACGGATTTCCGTGGCATCGAGGCTGGACCGTCGTGCACCCGTGTCGGATTTGACGACCAGGTGGGAGATTCCCCAATCCGGCAGGTCGACGGTTTCTTTCCATCCGATGAGCATGGGTTCTGGGTGTGACATGGTTTTGGTTCCTCAATGTGGGCAGCTTCCACTGATCGCGCAAACCTGGAACGCATTCGCAGGCAACAATTTCCTCAACCGCCGATATAGGACATTTCCACGCGATGGGCCGGGGAGGTTGTTTCTGTGCGAGCCGCGTCGCGTTGTTCCGAATAGCGGTCACTGCGTTGCAGCCAGACTTCGCGCAATGTGTCGATTACGGCATCCGGTGCTTGATCGGGTGCCAGACTCGGACGCAGATCAGTTCCATGATCACTGAACAGGCAGGTGTAGAGTTTGCCATCCGCCGAAATGCGTGCCCGCACACAACCCCCGCAAAACGGGCGGGTGATCGATGCAATCACGCCCCAGCGACAGTTTGCATGGGATTCCAGTTCATACCTACGCGCGACAGCGCTCCACTCGCATGGCAGTGCACGCACCGGTCCCATTTCTGTGGTAATGCGTTCAAGGATTTCAGATTCGGAAAAAACCTGAGAACGCTGCCACCCATTGCTCGCACCCACATCCATGTATTCAATAAAGCGGACTTCCACGCCTCGCTGCATGGCAAGCTTCAGCAGGGGCAGGATCTGATCGTCATTTACGTTTCGTCGAATCACGCTGTTGATCTTCACCTTCACTCCGGCATCGATGCTTGCATCGAGTGCGGCCAATACCCTTTTCGGATCGCCATATCCTCCCGACATGCGGGAAAATGTGGCAGCATCAAGCGCATCCAGACTCAGGTTCACGCGTTGCAATCCCGCGCGCTTCAAGTCACGCACCCGGTCGGCAAGCAGCAGTCCATTGGTAGTCAGGGCGATGTCACGGACCCCCGTTTCCGCAGCAATGCGTGCGATCAGGATATCGAGCTTGCGGCGCAGCAGGGGTTCGCCTCCGGTGAGTCGCACCTTCTCCACCCCAAGCGTTTCTGCAGCACGGATGATGCGAAGGATCGCATCAAAGGAGAGCAGTTCGCGCTGTTTCAGAAACGGGTAATTTCGGCCAAAGCGCTCTTCGGGCATACAGTAACGACAACGCATGTTGCACTGGTCGATCAGAGAAATGCGCAAATCCCGCATGGTCCGCCCCAACTGATCGTGGGGAGCCGTTGCAGGCAGTGTGTCGGGTTCTGTGGTTTTGGGATTCACCGGGTCTTGTCGATGTTGGCCTTTCCTCCAGACTTCTTCAGAATTTCAATGGAATGCATCACCATGTCCTGCCCGGCACTCTTGCACATGTCATACACGGTAAGCAAGGCGACAGACACTCCGGTTAGCGCCTCCATTTCCACTCCGGTCTTGTGTGTCAGGCTCACCTCACAAGTAAGCTCAAGTTCACAATTTTCCAGAAAGCGATGTGTGAAGTGGATCGACTCCACCGGTAGTGGATGGCAAAATGGAATCAGGTCCGCCGTGCGCTTGACGGCCTGTGTGCCCGCGATGATGGCAGTGTGCAGCACGGAACCCTTGGCGGTGACAAGTTCGCCGGTCAAAGGTTGCAGATCCAGGTTTTCGGGCAATCGGATGCGTCCGCGTGCCACGGCGGAACGATGGGTCGTGCTCTTGTGCCCCACATCGACCATTCGTGGAGTTCCGTCGGGCTGCAGATGGGTTAATTCAGGTGTTTGGCTCATTTCGGTCGGCATGGAATGAACTCAAGTATTCCAGTTGAGGAATTCGAGTGCAGGATGGGGGTCCGATGAACGTTCATTTACAGGGGGGAGGATGAGCAGTCCATCGGAATGGATCACGCTCACCATGTCTCCGGAAGTATTGGTCGGCACGGGGCGAACCCGTATATCGCCCTGCGGCGAACGTTCCATGCGAACTGGCAACAGGCGGGTTTTTTCGGAGTCGTCTGGACCCGGTTCCGCCAGGGGAACCCAGCTGTCCCCAAGTGGGAAACCCGACTGATATTGGAAAATCAGGCGTAGATAGAGGCGACTGCAGACAAGGGATGAGACTGGATTGCCAGGCAAGCCCAACAAACCACACCCCGACGCATGCTTTGCAAAGAGCAGGGGGCCTCCGGGTTTTTGTCGAACCTTGTGAAACAGGATTTCAAAACCGCAGTGCCGTACGCAATCGGGAATGTGGTCAGCCTTGCCCATGGATACCCCGCCCGAGAACACGACCCAGTCCACTTCGCCCAACAGGCGATGCAGCGTCGTCTCAATCACACCAGGGTCGTCGGGCAGGTGAATGCAGGCGTGCAGAGACAGGCCCGCTTTTGCGCATTCAGCCGCGACCACACGGTCATTGCTGCGACGAATCGACTGTGCTCCCGGGATCTCCGACACATCGACCAACTCATTTCCGGTCGAGACAAAGGCAATGCGGGGGAGCCGCTTCACCTGCAACTGAGTGGCACCGACACTCGCACAGAGGGACCATGCTGCTGCGTTCAGCAGGGTGCCTTCTGGAATCAAGGGGTCGCCAGTGCGACAGTCACTGCCCTTTCGGTGAACCATTTGCCCAAATTCCACTGTTGAAGAGGGCAGGAGGTGAAATTCGGATGACTTGCCCTGCAGCCACTCGATCGGGATGACTGTGTCAGCCCCCTCAGGCAGTTGTGTCCCCGTCATGACCTGCACGCAGTCACCGGAATCTTTCAGGCGCAGCGGTGTCTCTCCCGCAAACTGCACCCCACGAACGTGCCAGCATTGCTGCCCTTCCCGATACTGAATGGCAATGCCGTCCATGGTGACGCGATCAAACGCAGGCTGGTCGCGATCCGCGCAGACTGGTGTGGCCAGAACCCGACCCAGTGCCCGGTCGAGTGGGACCGCTTCGGTTCCCAGCGTCGTCACATGCTTCCCTATCAACTCCCGTGCCCGTACGAGGGAAATGTTGCGTTCCGGTTCAGCCATGATCTCAGTCTGGTTTGGGAGCGAAGGCCTGCATCACGGATGCATTCACTTCCATGCTTCCGCCACCGATCAGTTTGATCGCGTAGGGTATGGCAGGAAATACAACCTGCAGGCACTCTTCAATAGCTTTCGGTTTGCCCGGAAGGTTGACAATCAGACAGCGGCCACGGATTCCCGCAGTCTGTCGGGAAAGAATGGCGGTGGGAACAATTTTGAGACTCTCCATGCGCATGGCTTCACCAAATCCCGGCATCATCTTGTCACACACCGCTTCAGTCGCCTCAGGAGTCACATCACGGGGCGCGGGGCCTGTGCCTCCGGTGGTCAGGATCAGGCTGCAACCCTGATCATCCACCATTTTGATCAAAGTGGCCTCGATCTGCGCCTGTTCGTCAGGCACGACGGCATAGATGCACTGCCACGGGGAACACAGGTAGCGCTCAAGCAGTCCGCGCGCAATTTTGCCGGGAATGTCTTCATAGACTCCGGCGCTCGCACGGTCGGAAACGTTGATGATGCCAATATTCATGTTTGCTCTGCTGCAACCCGGGTTGCTCGCCCGTGCAAGACTCAACCGCCCGACACCGGGGGGATGAGTGCCACCTCAACGGCATCCCCGATCGGAGCGTCCCAATCGTGGATGCGTTGATTGACTGCGACCCGACAGAACTGCAGTTCCGACGCATCACCGCACACGCGTTCAATCACGTCGAACACGCGCTCGGCGGGGTCAAATTCAAAGGCTTTCTGTTCAAACCCAACGAGGGTTTTTGCTTGTGCCCAAGCGAGTAGAGTTGCTTTCATTGCGTTGTAAAATCTCCTGCAAACCAAGTCTGTTTTTAATAAGTTGCAACCTTCCAGATCGGTACCTCCTGTTTCAGCTCATCCATAAACGCGATCAGTGCGGCAAAGGCTTCCTTGCGATGGGCAGACCAGATGCGCACCCGAATCGCCTGGCAACCCACGTCCACCGAGCCGATGCGGTGAATCACCTCTGCAGCGAGAAATCCGTGCTTCTGTTGCAGAACTTCCAGACGCTCCCGCATGACGTTCTCCGCCATTGCAGTATAGGCTTCGTAGCGAATCCCGGAGATCTGGCTTCCCTGTTCTTCCGGGCGAATCACGCCCGCAAACTCCACCAATGCTCCATGTCCGGACACTGCTTCGACAGTTGCCGGGCTTTCATAGCTTTCGATCGCTTGCTCGATGAGGTGAATTTCTATCATGGATGCATGCTAGCTTGCACAACTGTGCATGGCGCGCAAGGCGTCACGGGTGAATCGGTTGGCATGCATCCCTCAGCCTGCCTCCGTTTCGTTTGGCAAAGCTTGCCTGAACCTCGGCGATCATGCTGAGCGCGATCTGTTCGCGGGTTTCCGATCCGATGTCGAGTCCGATGGGGCAGTGCAGCTGATCTGCCGCAAGCACCAGGGAAGCATCCCCGAGGTCCATCAAATGATCGAACAGTTCCGCGCGCCGACGGGCTGAGCCTAACATGCCGACGTATGCAAAGCCCGCGTTGAGCACTGCCCGTGCATAGCTGATATCCCGCCCCAAGTGGTGAGTCATGATCACGACTGCGGTGGCAGAGTCGGGCTGGAGGTGCTTTAACAGACTGTCGGCCTCCACGTGAAGCACTTGCACAGCAGGATCCCCCGTGGCAATCCATCCCCTTCGCTGCGCCCCGGGGACCACCTGAATGCACTGCCATGACAGGGATTTTGAAAGATTCACAACTGCGGAAACATCGGTGTGCGCGCCGACCAGCACGATGCGCTTGCGCAGGCCCAGGCTTTGCCGAAAGCCGACACCTTCATCATGGCCTGGGTGCCGAACCTGATCCAGCAAACGCGTTGCACCGGGCTGGCCATCACTTCCACCAGTCACCAGTGTGATGGGCTGGCGTTGCTCCACCGACTGTAGAATGCCCTGTATGCACGCCATCCAGTCCGGGTCCTCCGGCTCCACACACTCGATCCAGAGTGTAATCGTGCCCTGGCATCCAAAAATGGGCCGCGTATCAATGGTATGCTCGGCAAAGCGCTGACCAGACTCCTGCATCCCACGAGCGAGATCGGCGAGATCCTGCTCCAGGCAGCCCCCACTGATCGTCCCCAGGGTTGAACCATCCCGCAGGACAAGCATGCGTGCGCCTGGCTGACGATAGCTCGAACCCGTCTTGCGCACCAGCGTCACCAATGCCACCGCCTGGCCGGGATTTTCCAGCACTCGTTTAGCAATGGCATGCAATTCCGACGGATCGTGGACGATGGCCTTCATGGTGTTGGGTCAGTCCAATTCAATTGGATTGGATTTTCCACGGAAATCCAATCAACGCAAGCTGGCGCAAAGCATCGGTCCGGGATTTACTGGCAAACGCCGAATTCCCCGGGAGTTTACAGCCCACAGTCGACGGTCTCATACTGGTTCTGGTTTTGTTCACTGAACAGAAACGTAGGGTCTTCGCTAGCCGGAGACCTCCGTTACCTCACAAGATGCGGCATCGTGGTGAACGCGATTCCTACGGAAACGTGATTGATGATCAGTGCTTTTGGTTTTGCGGGGTTGTGGAATTGTGTTAGAACCGTGCCCCATGCCAGCCTTTGATTTTCCGCTAGAAACGCTGAAGCAATACCAGGGAAGCAACCCGCGACCCTCAGATTTTGATGCCTACTGGGCACAGGCCCTGCAGGAATTGCACGCCGTGGACGCCCGGGTGGAACTGATTCCCTGCGAAACGTTCAGGCCGCGGGAATCGCAGGCCTTTGACCTGTGGTTCACTGGCGTAGGGGGTGCACGCCTTCATGCCAAATACCTGCGACCCCGCTCTGCAAAGGCCGCGCCAGCGGTGCTTCGCTTTCACGGATACTCCGGCTCCGCCGGAGATTGGTCGGATGGTCTCGCACTGAGTGGTGAAGGCCTGTGTGTGGCGTCGCTGGACTGTCGCGGACAGGGAGGGTGCTCCGAAGATCCGGGTGGAGTGCGAGGCATGACCCTGCGCGGGCACATCGTTCGTGGGTTGGAGGACCCTGACCCGCGCAAGCTGATGTATCGCTCGCATTTTCTCGACACCGTGCAGCTGGCAAGAGTGGTGGCGGCACTGCCCGAGGTGGATGAAACCCGAATGGGTGTGGTGGGAGCTTCGCAGGGTGGAGGACTGGCGGTGGCTTGCGCGGCTCTGGAGCCACGCATTCGGCGGGCGGTGGTGGTGCATCCCTTTTTGAGTGACTATCTGCGGGTCTGGCAGATGGATCTTGCAAAGGATGCCTACGAGGAGTTGCGGTATTTTCTGCGGATGCGGGACCCCATGCATGAACGGGTGCAGGAATTTTTCACGCGCTTGGGATACATTGATGTACACCATCTTGCGGATCGGGTAAAGGCGCGCACGACGTTTTTGATCAGCCTCATGGACATGATTTGTCCGCCCTCCACTCAGTTTGCGGTCTACAACCGTCTTCAATGCGAGAAGCAATGTCGAATCTACCCGGACTACGCGCACGAGTATTTGCCCGGACTTAACGATGTGGTGCTGAAGGAAATGTGGGGTCTGTGACTGTACGCGTGAGTCCGGCCTCACGATTGGGGGTGCCGGAAGCGGCAAAAGCATGCGGATTCAACTGACGCGGATGTTATGCATTCACAAGCATATTCCTGGCATTGCCAGCGGAGTGATGCTGACTAAATTGCGAACCCTGTGAACGAAGTGCACCCTGTGCACGTGAATGAAACCCTGAAAGAATGATCATGAATCGATATATGCAGAGAATCCGAATGCGCGCTCTGGGCGCGGTTTTCATTTCATTGTGGTTAGTCCTAAACCTTTGGGCGGAACCGCATGCCATTCGCCTCAATTCACTGGGATACTATCCCTCTGCGGCCAAAGTGGCCACCGTTGCAGTGGGTGACGCCATCGAATATTCGATTGTGAATGTGGAGGATGGGGAAACGGTCTTTCATGGAAATCTGACACCTTTGGGTGCGGAACATCCAGAACTCAGTGTGGCGGATTTCACTGAACTGGTGACAGAAGGAAACTATCAACTGAGGGTGGGTGACCACGCATCAGGGGCATTTCGAATTGCTTCAGATGTGTACACCGATGCCTTCCGGACCGTGGTGAGAGCCATGTATCTTTGGCGCTGTGGCACGGCTGTTGAAGGGGAGCACAATGGCGAAGTGTTCCAGCATGCAGCGTGTCACCTCGAAGATGGTTACATGGACTACGTGACAGGCAAACATGAATACCGTTACAGCCTTGGAGGGTGGCACGATGCGGGAGACTACAACAAATACGTTTCAAATGCGGGCATTACTGTGTTTTCGATGCTGCGCGCCTGGGAGGAGTTTCAGGAGCAGGTCGAGACCGTTGAGCTGAATCTCCCCGAGAAGGGTGGACCGATCCCGGAGTTGCTTGCGGAGGTAAAGTGGGAACTGGATTGGGTGCTCACCATGCAGGAACCGGATGGTCGTGTGCTGCACAAGCTGAGCACGTTGCGATTTGGTCCCTTCATCAACCCGGAGGACGAAAAGGAACCGCGTTATTTTACCCCGTGGGGGTCAACCTCCACCGCAAATTTTGTGGGCATGATGGCGATGGCTGCCAGAATCTATGAACCCTACGATGCACGGTTTGCGGAGCGTTGCCTGGTGGCGGCCCTCAAGAGCTACGACTATTTGGTCCAGCACCCGGACTACGTTCCAGCAAACATGGAAGGGTTTCACACGGGACCGTATGAGTCTCCGGACGCGGATGATCGCCTGTGGGCGGCGGCGGAGCTGTGGGTCACAACGGGGCAGGCATCAATTTTGGCGGATGTTGAATCCCGGATTCGTGCGGATGCGATGCAATTTGATACCGATTTTGACTGGGGCAATTTAAGGAATTTGGGGCTGATTGCCTATGTCTTTGCGGAGCGCGATGGACGGAACCCGGAACTGGTGGAGGCGCTGCAGCAGGATCTAATCGCAGCGGCTGACCGCATTGTGCAGACCGCTCAGGCACATCCGTACTCCAGGCCGTTGGGGGATCGCTACTACTGGGGCTGCAACGGCACTGTCGCGCGGCAGTTGCATGTGTTGCAGTCGGCGATGCGTGTGCAGGCCAAAGCGGAGTATGAGCACGTTTCCCTCGATGCGATCCATCACCTCTTTGGGCGCAATGTGCATGGGCGCTCCTATGTGACCGGGCTGGGATTTCGTCCGCCGCAGCATCCGCATGACCGCCGCATTGCGGAAGATGGAGTCGATGCACCCTGGCCGGGCTACCTCGTGGGAGGTGCGAATCCGACGGCGCAAGACTGGCTTGACGAGATCGGCAGTTACCGGACGAACGAGATTGCGATCAACTGGAATGGTGCGCTGATTTATGCTCTTGCTGCAGTGTTGCGTTGAGAGCTTGCTCTGAAGATCCCCTGGGAAAGTCAGCAGGCGAATCCCCGGGGTCGACCGTATCGAACTGAACTGCATGGGCTGTGAATTGCCTGTAAATGTTCGGCGTTCATTGCAATTCCTGCTTGGGCTGCAGGAAACCCTGTCGAACAAGAAGTAACCCACCGCGTGGGATGCAAAGGGTCCGACCATGTATCGTTTTTCCAGTCGAACAGACCGCCGCTACTCGAAGCGGTGGTATGCAGACTCGCTCACAGTTGTGATCGGGGTCGGAATGGCGTGCCTGCTTGCTGGAGTTCTGGGTGCTGAGGAGTCTGAGCAGACTGATTTTCTTCAGGCTCGCACGGAAATTCACCGCATCACATCGTCCGACTATCGCGGCCATCCGTCCAATGCCATGGTTCTGGAAGGTCCCAACGGATTTGTCTACAGCCTGACTGAAAATGGTGTATTCGAGTTCAGCAGCAGTGGCAGCCGCCGCATTCTGGACGGAGGCTACAACATTGGGGCATTTGATGAATCGGGAAACCTGTGGTTGGCCGGATTTCGTTCTTTGGTTCGGGCATACCGTACGGAAACCACGGGTTGGCAGTTTGAGAATCTGTATGACGTGATTCGGGATTTTGATTCGGATGGCCACCTGGTGCATTCGATTCTGTTTCGGGATGGCGACGTTTACATCGGATCATTGGATCAGGTATTGCGGTATCGATCCGGGATGCCAAAAGCGGAAATCGTCTTTGAGCACACCTACATCGCTCGCATGTATTGGATGGGCGATGCACTGATTCCGGTGGGTGCGGACAGCACGGTGCTGCGCTATGACGGGAATCGCCTCGAAGCGGTACCCGATACAGAGGTGCTCTATGATACGAACACCCCGGTTGCCAGCGGCCAGCTGGACAATGGAGACCTGATCATTCTCACTTCGGGTGGACGGGTGTGGCAGTTTGATGGAGCGGAGCTGACGCAAGCATCCTATGCCCGCTATACGGGAGATCCAAGCTACGGAGTCAGTTCCATCGTAGTGACTGAGAGTGGTGCACTGCTGATTGCGACGCGCGGTGATGGGCTGTGGATACTGGATGATGAACAATGCCGCAACCTGCGTCAGGAGCATGGATTGGTGAACAATCTGATCAATCGTGTGACCGTGGCCAGTGACGGCACGGTATGGGCGGCGCACAATCGAGGCATCAGTCATTTTAAATTCCCGGAGCGCACGTGGTTCCTGGGTGAAACTCAGGGGCTGGAGGGCAATGTAACGGATGTACTGCTCACCGATACCCACGGCTACATCCTGACCTCGGTGAGCGTATATGAGGTGGACGTGAACGAACTTCGGCATGGATTCAGTGGACGCATGGCTTTCAGGCGCCTTCCCTTTCCATCGGGTCGGACGGGCACCATTGTGAATGGACGTGCACTGATTGGTACCAGTGATGGACTGATGGTCGAAACCGCCACGGGTTGGGTGCGCAAGGGGCAGGGCGATTGCAGCATCGTCATTCGGTCACAGTCATCGAATTGGGTCTATTTTGGAGGATACTCGGGGCTCTATGCCATGTCATGGACCGGAACGGACCAATGGACACCAGAGGTCAAGGTGCTGGATCGCATCAATGTGGTACACGGACTGGGAGAGGATGCGGATGGGATCCTTTGGATTCGCATGGGTCTTGGAAAAGTGGGCAGACTCATCCCGCCCCACGATGGCCGAACCACGGAATGGCTGCTTGAGGAGTTGAGTGAAGAGGCGGGCGTTGCCAACATGTGGATCAATCCTCTCATCATTGAAGGACGCTGTTACATTCCATCCCCCTTGCTGAAGGTCTGGGATGAGGAACAGCGCAAATTTGTCGAGCAACAGCAGTGGCACTATTTTGGAGGAATGGGACCCTTTGCCTTCACTCAGGAGGTATGGAGTGCCTCTCATGGTTACCAGGTTGCCTACTCGGATCTGATAGCCAACGTCGTTCCCAAGCCGATTGGGGATTATGATGAATCCCTTGAGTTCTTTGGGCAGGATCTCGAAAACCGGGCTACCAGCTTTCGGGAATCGGGAAATCTGCGTATGCTTGGGTTTACGGGTGGGGTGATTTTGGAACGTCTGGATATCGAATCGGACTACGAGCCAAAGCCGCTGGAAGTGGTGGTTTCCAGGGTTTCGGATCCAGGAGGCGACAATGTCTGGGCATCGTATTTCAAGGGCGATTCGAAGCTTGGCGAATCGGCCCGACGGGTGTTGGACCCCGAGCACCGGGATTTGAGGTTTGAGTTTACGACGAACCCGCAATTTCTGATCGAGCGCAATGTTTATCGCTTTCATCTGGAAGGATATGAAGAACCCAGCGAGGCATGGGTGTCGACCCGGTCGAAGGATTACACCAATTTGCCTCCGGGCCGGTACCGTTTTGTGATTGAGGCGATGGACTACCACAACCGACAGGCCGGACCCATTGCGTTTTCCTTTGAAATCAAGGCACCCTGGTATCTGACACGAGTGGCCTACGCGGCCTATGGGCTGTTGGCAATAGTACTGATTTATCTCGCGGTGCGCTGGCGTGAGAACAAACTTCGAACTCGCAACCAGTGGTTGACCCGCGTGGTCGAAGCTCGCACGGAGGAAATCCGACAACAGGCTGAGGAGTTGCGAGCGAAAAACGAACACTTGAAGCAGGCACTGGAAGTGTCCCATCAGCTCACGGAGGAATCGAAGGCTGCTTCGCGTGCAAAGAGTCGCTTTCTTGCTTCGATGAGCCATGAGATTCGCACGCCCATGAATGGAGTGATCGGCATGTGCTCCCTGCTCGAGGAAACCAAGCTCGACCGTGAACAGCATGGCTTTCTCCAGACGATCAAATCGTCGGGACAGCATCTGCTCACAATTCTGAACGATATTCTGGATTTTTCCAAAATCGAAGCGGGCAAGATGGAATTATTGGAAGCTCCCTTTGACATGCAGGAGATCGCAGCGACGGTGGTCTCTCTGTTTGCACCGCTGGCGCGGGAAAAAGGGATTGAACTGTCGCTGTATTGCGACCCGGTTATCCAGCGCAAGCGCATGGGCGATGCCGCCCGGCTGCGGCAGATTTTTCTGAATTTGCTCAGCAATGCGATCAAGTTTACCGAGAAGGGCTTTGTGCGGGTGCGCATCAACAGCATTGATTCAAGCCAGCAGCAGGATTGGCTGCGCATTGAGGTGGAAGATTCTGGAGTCGGAATTCCGTTTGAGAAACAGAACCAGCTGTTCGAACCCTTTTCGCAGGTGGACGACGGCAGCATGCGGAAATTGGCGGGATCGGGCCTTGGACTTTCGATTTGCCGCAACCTGACGGAAATGATGGGTGGGGATATCTTTGTGTTCAGCCTGCCTGGGAAAGGTACGATTTTTGGCATAGAGATTCCCCTGCCCGAGCAGGAGGACGATGTGCAGGAATGGCAGGTTCCGTCGCTGCAAGGCATACGGGTCGGTGTGATGTCCAGGGATGAATTCCAAAGCACCACCCTTGAGGCATACCTGGCACACTGTGGGGCGAAGGTCACGGTCTGGGAATCGGAAGTGCAATTTCGGTCAGATGGAGACAGGGATACTGTGGAGGTCGACTTTTGCATCGTGGACCACGCAGATGCCTTTCCTTCACCGGACATGTTGTCCCATTTCAAACAGCAATTTCCCGATACTCCAACTTTGCATCTCACTCACGATCTTGAGCCATCAAATGCGAATGTGCAGGGGATGCGTCTGATCAAACCCTTCGGGTTCCGAACGTTTGCGGAGCAATGTACACGAGTGTTGGCCCACGAACCTGCTACAGCACACTTCCCGGACACAACCCCGGTGAGGCGTGCTCAGGTGGATGAATTCTTCAGCAGCCTTCAGGTGTTGCTGGTAGAAGACAACGTAGTGAACCAGAAAGTTGCGCAACTGATGCTGCAGAAGATGGGGGTTGAGGTGGATGTGGTCACCGATGGGAAACAGGCCATTGATGCCGTTGCAGCAGGCAGCTATGATTTGGTGCTCATGGATATTCAGATGCCGGTAATGGACGGTATCGAGGCGACCAAGTGGATCCGTGAGCAACTACCCGCGCATCGCCAGCCCAAGATCATCGCAATGAGTGCAGGCATCAGCACGTTGAATGACGCATCCATCACACAAGCAGGCATGGATGGGTATGTGGAAAAACCAGTGATTCCCGAGCAGATGTGGATGGAAATTCGAAAAGCGTTCGATTCCTGACCGTTCATTCGCACATGGGACCATGCACCGGGGCTGGGTTGCCGTGATCGCCTGCGAAACGCATTCAGGCAGCAAGCACAAATGACATCCACTGCACTTCCCGAAGTGTCAGTGCTGAAATTCCAGAGTGCATTGGGTTGGTAGATGAGCAATACGATTTCGGGCAGATCCGATAGAGGTATCGAGGCAAGTATCGGGTGTTCCAGTATGGCAAAATGAACAACAGAACGAGATGAAACAGGAGAGACGTGAGCAGGTAGCCGGAACTGTTGCTGTGTTTGCTTCCTTTCAGGGACCTGGACAGCGGGTTTTGAGTGGACTGGTGAAATGGGCACAGCAATATCCGCAGCTCGTATTGCATGCTCTCTGTCCGGCGGAATTTTCATCGATCCAATGCTTCGATGAAACTCCTTTTGATGCAGCGGTGGTGGTCGATACCGGTGATCCTCTTCCAGAATCACTGCAGCAGCTGACAATTCCGGTGGTGAGGGTGTTTGACCGTCCAGCGGGATGCAAGGACACCCTGGTGGGGGTGGACCATCAGGAGATTGGTCATCTGGCTGCGCAGCATCTGCACGGACGGGGTTTCCGGCATGTTGCATTTGTCGGAGGAATGGATGCTCCCTTTGCTAAAGTGCGGTACGAAGCGTTCAAGCGGTATCTGGATCAGCAAGGCGTGAGTTTTCATCTCTTCGGAGAAGGTTTTCCGTCCAGAGACCGTGCGGTGCAGCAGTCCGTGCAGCTCTCAACCTTTCGCGAGCGTTTGAAGGTATGGCTGCGATCCCTGCCAAAACCTGTCGGCATTTGCGCGTTGGATGATTGGAAGGCGTTTGAAACTCAGATGCTGTGTCGCCAACTTGACATTGCCGTTCCGGAACAGGTGGCCCTGGTTGGGGTAAACGATGATGAACTGCCATGCCAACTCAGCCACCCGAACCTGACAAGCATACGGCTTCCCCTTGAATCCATGGGATTTGAGGCAGGTAACTGCATTCATGCGCTGCTGACGACGGGACGCGCCAGTGACAAAATCCTGCGCTGCGTCGGGTTGCTCACGCGCGGGTCTTCCAATACGTTTTCCGTGGGGGATGCAGTGGTGGCTCAGGCCCTGAGATTCATGCAGATGCATTGTCACAAACCCATTCGCATCGAAAATGTGTTGCAGCATGTGGGAGTCAGCCGATCCCTGCTCGAACGCCGCTTTCGCAGCGAGATTGCCCGAACTCCGCTGATGGAATTGCGTCGCCAGCGCGTGGAACGTGCGCGTGAGCTGCTGGCGGATACGGATCTGGCAATTCAGAAAATTGCGGAATTGACCGGGTTTGCGAGCAACATTCGTTTCACAACGGTGTTTCGCGAGCAGATGGGCATCACACCCACGGAGTTTCGCGTGCAGATGCGTGGTTGGGAAGTGGATGACGTCGCAATCGCACGGGAACCGCATCCCGCTTGACGAACTTCGGGTTCTGACTCAAGGCGACTCAGTTTCAGAGGTCACTGCTCGGTCCAGATCCGGGCGATGTGCACCAGCACCTCACTGGCTTTTTGCATATCCTGGACGGAGACCCACTCCTGCTTTGAATGAAAGGCGTGGCCTCCGGTGAAAAGGTTGGGACAGGGAAGTCCCATGAAGGAGAGGCGGGAGCCATCAGTGCCACCACGGATGGGGATTTTTTCCGGTGTGAGTCCTGCACACCGAATGGCGGATTCTGCAATTTCGACCACCTTCGAATGCTGGTTGAGCACTTCCTTCATGTTCCGATACTGCTCGACCACCTTGACCTCTGCCCGCGCACCCGGATAGTCGCGCAGTACGGATTCGAGAATGCGCTGTACCTCAGACTGGTGAGCCTCCAGTTGAGCAGTGTCAAAGTCGCGAATGATGAACTGCAGGTGAATTTCCTCAGCAATCCCCTCGATCCTTGTGGGGTGGACAAATCCCTGTCGACCTTCGGTGCTTTCAGGGCAGAGTCGTTCTCTGGGAAGCGCGGAAAGCAGCGCACCTGCGATTTTGATGGCGTTTTGCAGTCTGCCTTTCGCCATGCCCGGGTGGGCACCCACGCCATGGATGACAATCTCCATTTGATTTGCGGAAAAGGTCTCATCCTGCAATCCTCCCGCGCGTTCTCCATCGACGGTGTAGCCAAAATCCGCTCCAAGTTTGTCCATGTCGACATGCTGCACACCCTTGCCGATTTCTTCGTCGGGAGTGAAGAGAATGCGGATGGGACCATGGGGAATCTCGGGGTGCTGCACCCAGTATTGAACCGCTTCCATGATGGCGCTCAGCCCGGCCTTGTCATCGGCACCGAGCAGGGTGGCTCCACTGGCGGTGATTACGTCGTTTCCGATCTGGTCCAAAAGGTCGGGGTGGTCCTCGGGTTGAATGACAACAGTGGGATCATCGGGCAGTTTGATCGGCTGCCCCTGATAGTTGCGATGCACGATGGGTTTGACGTGGGCACCGCTCACATCGGGTGAGGTGTCCATGTGCGAACAAAAGCAGAGGGTCGGAACATCCAGCGTGGTGGTGGATGGCACTGTGGCGTAGACGTATCCGTATGCGTCAAGTTCTGCATCGGCAATTCCCATGTCCTGCAATTCCTGCACCAGTAGGCGGGCGAGATTTTTTTGCTTGTCAGTGGAGGGATACGATGAGGATTCGGGATCAGATTGGGTATCAATGCTGACGTAGCGAAGGAAGCGTTCGAGAAGGGTTGACTGCATGCACCACAACTTAGCAGCGCGAGGGTAGGGTTGACAATCCTGACTTACTGTTGGGCAGCAGGAATGCATCATGATGGAACCGCGTTGAGGGTGAATGGGTGAGGGTATGAAAGGATCAGCACAGGGGTGCCTCAAAAGCGGTATTCGAGCATGAACTGAAGGTTTCGTCCGGGCAGTGGGATGCGTTCCCCCTCCTGAAACAGGCTTCCGCTCCCTGGGGGGTCACTTGCGGGTAGTTGCAGGTATGGAAACTGCGTGGAATTGAAAAGGTTGTGCAGACTGAAGCTCAGAGACCATGCGCTGATGGCAGTGATTTGCAGGCTCAAGTCAACTTGCTGGTGGGAGCTGCTGTCGCGGTAGATGGGCAGCAGGTGTGGGAGGGGATTGCATTGGGACTCGTACCAATGCCAGCTGCACTCCCACTGCAGTTGATAAGCATCGCCCCATGCTTGTTGATGTTGCAGTGCGATGCGCGCATTTAGGGGAGGCAGTTCCGGCAACCGGTCTCCGCGTTGATAGCCAGTTCCCGTGGATTGGAGTTGTGCATGCACCCCATGCAATTGAAAAGGGAGCTTCCACTGTCCGTCGGGGCTTTGCAGCACTCCAGAGAGTTCTGCACCGATGTGTCGTACCGGCACATTGCGATAGCTGTAAACCGTGTGACCCTGGGGTAGGGACTCCAGACCCGTTGTGGTGCCCACCGCCTTGCGCCAGTGGTAGTCGGTGATTTCGTTTGCGAACATTTCGAAACGCAAATGAAGCTTAGGGTGGGTGACACTCCAGCCAGCGACCACCTCCCATTTCCGTTCGGGTTTGAGTTCAGGATTTCCAATTTCAAATCCGCCACCCAGTGCCTGCAGCAAGGCCCGGTAACGCTCGGTGGCGCCGGGAACCTGAGCAGTTGTGGTCCATCCGACATAGAGTGCCTGCCCGGAGTCAGTGATCCACTGCAGCAAAAGATTTGCACTGGGAACAAGCTCTTGCTGACTTCTGCTTGCAGGAACTTGCGGGTGTTCGGCAAAATGTTGGTAGAGCGATGTGATGGGGTATGAAAATGCCGGGGCGTGCATGCGCTTGGCTCGTGAATGGTGTTGATCCAGGCGAATTCCGGCACGAAAGGTTGAAGTGGGTGCAGGATTGAACTGGTATTCCGTCACAACACCAGCTTGCCAGGTCACAATTTCGGGCCAGATGGAATCGCGGGCAAGCTCACCGCGCTGTCGAATGGAATCCCGGGTTTCGCGGTTGAAATCCAGACCATGGATCAGGGTTCCATGGGAGCCTGCCGGATGGCGCCACCGGACATCCATGTGCTGACTGCGCGTGTGCGCCATGTTGCTGACGGGAAGGGGTGGCATGGTTCGGAAGCGATTGTCGAGCAGGATATCGTGCTTTGACGCTCCGTAGCGTATGCGCAGATTTTGCGCTGCACTGGAGTCGGGTTGAAATTCGTGGACCCATGCACCTGCAGTGAAGTGCGCGCGAATGGTGTCGAGAGGCAGGGAAACATGATCATTTCGCCCCTGCTGATGGTGCAGCACCGCAAGTTGGTGAGTCCAGCCATGAACAGGGCGGGTGCCCAGTAGGAGGGAGCCTGCGAAATGATTCTGCTGTGAAGGAATGATCGCGCCCTCCGGAGTGCGCAGGTTGCCCAGGCTCTGTTGCTGCAAGGAGAGATGAACAGCGGGCTGCTGCAGCAAAGCGGCGCGCTGATGGTGGATTCCGGCACTCCATCCGCTGCGCTCCGGTTGCAGATGAAGTGCCATGGTGGTTGCCGTTGGCACTGCATTGAGGGTATCAGCTGCTGCATCTGCTTCGATTCGACCTCCACTTGCAGGTGCTCCGAGCGTGAGTGAAGGTTGTGCGGAGATGACGTGGATCGGTGCTGCAGAACTGAGCATGAGCTGAGCGGGTGCATGGGTGCGCGTTGGAGAGGCTGGCGGTAGTCGAAGCCCGAAAAAAGAAGTTGCGATGCGTTCGGATGTCATGCCTCGCA
This sequence comes from Puniceicoccaceae bacterium, assembly GCA_040224245.1. Taxonomy (NCBI): domain Bacteria; kingdom Pseudomonadati; phylum Verrucomicrobiota; class Opitutia; order Puniceicoccales; family Puniceicoccaceae; species Puniceicoccaceae bacterium. The sequence goes on from JBEGIR010000050.1 coordinate 20,603, forward strand.
GCATGGGTTCGACAGCGCTTCCTCCGCGATCCAGCAGTGCCATGCCGGGAATGCATTGCCATGTCTGACGCATCGAAGCCATCGTGAGCGTGGGTGCAATATCGAAGCGGGGATCAGCAAGCTCCTGTGATGCGTCGGAGGCGAGGATCCACAGGGGTTGCAGATCGATGGGTTCGATATCGGCTGAGCTTTGCACGATTGCGATGACGGGCATGAGCAGATTGATGACCCAGCGCAAGTAGGGATGAATGGGAAACGGTTGGCCGTGCATGACAGTTTTCATTAGCTCAGGCCAGTGCGAGCAGAGCGGTGCCGAAGATCGCGACGGGCGCTCCTATAAAAAATGCGATTCCAATCGGTTCACGCTCCAAGCATCGCGCGATTGGCAGACTGATGAGCGGGGCAGTGGCGGCAATCGACTGGACGATGCCCGGGTTGAGCAGACTGACGGCCCAGAGCCAGCATGTGACTCCCATGACCGGACCCATGAGTGCATTGATGAGCATCCAGGTAAGGGGCTGTTGAAGCAGAGGGGTTTGGGATCGGAACCATCGGAATGCTGAGGCTTCCGGATTCCGGGGTGGATGGGGTTGGTGCCAGTTTCTTCGCCTCAAGGTGAGCAGAATCAGGCAGGCGAGCAACGCTCCCCCGATCAGTCGAATCCAGGCAGCATCCAGTTTATCGATGGGTTCTCCCAATGTTGCACTCTGCAGGAAGACCTGGCGGCTGAGCACCAGGCTGACTGCCTGAGAGGCGGAGGCCAGAATACCAAATCCATAGCCTGCGATTCGATGGTGCAGCTGGGCTGGCTGACTTGCTGCGATCCATCCGGAACCAGCGATTAGGACTCCGGCGAGGATGGTGAGACAGGCCAGGATTTGGGAAACTGCCAGCACATCCCCCAATGCAAACCAGGCCAAAAGTCCGGCCAGCACGGCCGTGCAGCTTTCGACGAGCAGCAGCGCCGTTGGGGTTCCGAGGCGACGCAGGGTCAGCATCATGCAATATCCTCCAATGCCAAATCCGATGGCACCTGCAGCGGCGAAGCGAAGGACTGCAGAAATGCTCATGCCCTGCCAGCGCAGCAGGGCGATTCCGCTGAGTATCAGCAAACCCAGGACAAGACGTCCAACATTTGCGCGCAAGGGACCAGAGTGAAGAGTGGATTGGCGGGCACTGATGCCTGCCAGTGCAAAACACAGGGCCGTCAGCAGCGAAGGGAACATGCATCCATGCTGGTGGGAATGGATGAAGAAGTCGCTATTGAAATGCAGGTGAGGGACGCACCCGATAGCATGGATCGATGATGAAATCGGCGTGGCACTACCTCAACTGAAAGGAAAATGTCTGTGTCAACCATTGTTCGGCTTGCTCAACAGTGGAGAAAACCTGACTTTGCCACGGGCTGTCAGAGGCGTGGTGCGTGTAGGCCTGGAGCAGTTCGCGTGCAGTTTCACTCGGTGCAACGAGAGCCACTTTGATGCGGGGGTTGCTGCGACAAGCGGCCTTGTCCAGATAGGCAATTTTTTGCATATCCCGTTCATTGAGAGAAAGTTCAGTAACTTCAGAGAAATCTGCAATCTGATACCGCAGGGAGTCGAAGCGTGCATCTCCATAAATGTCGAGATTGCTCTGCACACACTCCTGACTTGTGACTTTGCCATAGAAACGCCAACGCAATCCTCGGTCTTCCCAACTGATCTGATACGGCATCGGTGATTGTGGCTGAAGCTTGGGGGTTGGGCCACTGTCGTGTGGTCAATTTCTGTGATTTATAAGCAATGTGAATTGATGCAAAAAGCAAATCTGACATTCCGAAAAAAAAGCAGTTGGAGCCAGGGTGCAACTTGCGCAGACTGGGGTTCATGTTGGGAAGAGGAAGCATATGCAAGTGGAAGCAATCGGCAGTACGCACAAACGTACCAATGCTGCACCGGATTGGAATTGCAGTGGGCTTGTGCCTGGCAATGGGAGCGCTGCCACTGCTCGCGGGAAACCCACCGGATCTGGAGACAAACCCACCTTCACAACAATCGGAGCGGGTGTCAGAACTGCCTGCGGTATTCATCGCAGGTGACTCTACGGCAGCCAAGGGCAAAGGGGCGGTGCAACAGGGATGGGCGGAGCCGTTTCGGCATTATTTTGATCCGACAAAGGTCACTGTATTCAATCGGGCACGTGGCGGACGCAGCAGTCGAACGTTCATCACTGAGGGACTGTGGAAGGAGTTGATCGATGACGTGCGTGCGGGAGATGTGGTGATCCTGCAGTTTGGACACAACGATGGGGGTGCCATTAATGAAGAACCACCGGGGTCGGATCGACCCACTCGTGCGAGGGGTTCCCTTCCGGGACTCGGGGAGGAGTCCGTCGATATTCTGAATGTCGTGACGGGTAAACAAGAGACCGTTTACACCTTTGGGCACTACATGCGGCAGATGATCGATGACGTGCGCGCCCGGAATGCGCATCCGGTCCTTGTCAATCTGACGCTGCGAAACCTGCGGGACGCGCGTGAGCGCCTCGAGCGGGGCAGTGGGTTGTATGGCGGTTGGACCTACCAGCTGGCACGGGAGATGGGGGTACCATTCATTGACCTGACTCATCGCCTAGCGGATCGATTGGATGTGATGGATAAGTCCGAAGTGGATGCATTGTTTGAGCAGGACTACGTGCACTTCAATGAGCGCGGTGCCGAGCTGCACGCCGAGCAAATCCTGTCCGGACTCAAGGGATTGCGTTCGATTGAGATGGAGGCCTGGCTTTCGGAGAAAGGACAAGCGGTGAAAGCGGATACAACGGCATGGTTGCAACTGCCGGTTCCGACGGATCGCACCCTGCCCACAGTGTATCTGATCGGGGATTCGACAGTGCGCAATGGACGAGGAGACGGCAGCAACGGTGAGTGGGGTTGGGGGGATTTCCTGGTGGGATTTGTGGATCGCGCAAGGATCAATGTGGTCAATCGTGCGGTAGGAGGACTGAGCAGCCGCACCTATTTGACTTATGGACACTGGGCCAGAGTTCGAAGCATGCTGCAACCCGGTGATGTGGTCGTGATGCAGTTTGGTCACAATGATTCTGCTCCGATCAATGACACTCACCGGGCAAGGGGCACACTACCTGGGGTGGGGGAGCAAACGGAAGCGATTGAGAATTTGCTGACGGGAGAACCCGAGGTGGTGGGGAGCTATGGTTCCTACCTGCGTACTTTCATCGCAGAGAGCCGAAGTGCTGGTGCAACGCCGGTGGTTTGTTCACCCGTTCCCCGAAAACAGTGGAAGAATCGAGCACTCTTGCGCGATACGGATCGATACCCCTTGTGGGCACGCCAAGTGGCGGAGCAGGAATCCGTTGCATTTGTGGACCTGCACTCGCTTGTGGCTGACCACTATGAGCAGATGGGGCCGCACGATGTGGACCTGCTCTTTGCGGATGCCCATACTCACACGAGTGCTGCCGGGGCGTTGCTCAATGCCAGTGTTTTTGTGAATGCCGCAAAGCAGCTGCCGATGCAGCCAATCCATGCCTGGCTGCATGCAGACGAAGCTTCATCCACTCAGGACTGAGCGTCCACCTGCTTCACGTCCCATTGCAGAAATCCGCAGTCAACACAGGGGTGCTGCGTTTCACCGCAGTCGGTGCTGCCTTGAATCAATCGGCATCGTAAACAACGACGCGCTCCCAGAGATGCTTGTATTTGGAAATAAAAGCATCGTGGATCGCATGTGGGCCGTAGACGTCGTGGCCTGCAACGTCGTCAAAGAGCACGGTCAATGCAGCGTCATAAGAGCTGTCGATCACGGGGCGTGCCGGAGTGGCTGCTGGTGTGCCGACATAAAATCCACGAACTGTCGGGATCGCCTGAAGGCTTTGAAGACCCTGCATGAAGTCGGCTTTCTCTGCTTCGGTCACATGGGGTTTCAGGTAGAAGAATACTGAATGTACTAACATGGCTGTTATTTTTGGAAAAAGCCTTGGCAGAACAAGTGCAATCCCACTGACTGGGTTTTTTCTGGAAGTCATGAAAATTCTGTATCGCGTCAGGACAGGAATGATCCGCTCGGGGAGTGGGATGGTGTTCCTTTGGGCAGGTTTGGCATTGGCTTGTGCGCAGCAAGTCGATCTGGAGAAGCTTGAACCGATTTCGCTGGAGTGGGTGGGGCAGCTCGCGCATGAGCAGATCAACGAATCTTCGGGACTCATTCGAAGTCGCTTGTGGGAAGGGGTGCTATGGACGCATAACGACTCCGGTGATGAAGCGCGACTCTTCGCCGTAGATTTTAAGGGGCAGCCCCTTTTTCCCGACTTTGTAACGCAGCAGAGCTATCAGGGACTTCGAATCGGAGATGCTGTCAATGTGGACTGGGAAGACATCGCCACAGATGGAGACGGCAACCTTTACATTGCTGCATGCGGGAACAACGCGAACATGCGCCGGGATCTCGGCATCTACCGGGTGCGGGAGCCAAACCCGGAATCTGCGATAGTAACGCGAGTTGACCAGTATTTTCGCTTTCAGTGGCCGGATCAGTCCGCATTTCCACCGGAGGAAATGAACTTTGACTGCGAGGCAATTTTTTGGGCCAATGGCAGTCTGTATCTGCTGACAAAACATCGGTCGGACACGTGGACAAAACTGTATCGCATGGATACGCTTGATGCGCTGAGTCTCAATGTTCCCACCCTGATCGCACGCTTTGATGTGGGAGGGATGGTGACGGGTGCCGATGTCACGCCAGATGGACGAAGACTCGCCGTGCTGACCTACGATCATGTATGGGTATTTGAAATGGATTCGACTCTGGAGTCGGAACACCGGTCAACATGGTTTGATGCACGGGTTGGCGTGATTCGCACCGTTCGCGAGCAAGTGCAGCAGTGTGAGGGAATTACCTTTTTGGATGACCAAACGCTGATGATTTCGAACGAACAGCAGGACCTCTTCATCCTCGATCTGAACGCAATGCATTGGGTCGAGGGGGATGCGCACGCCCACCCGCCATCGTCATGATGGAGCTGTTGCGGTTCTGGTGGTGTAAAAGAAGTCGGGCTGGATTTGCAGGAGTGGACAATCTGCACGGATTATCAACAGGCAAGGCACTTGATGGAAATTGCATTGCCCGGCTGAATGGCTTCGCTAGCGTTTGGGCTGGGAACTATGACGAAAAAACGTGTGATCATGAAGGATGTTGCCCAGAAGGCTGGGGTGCATCAGACAACGGTATCGCTTGCGTTGCGTAACGATCCCCGCATCCCGGAAACCACGCGACAGCGCATCCAGCAGATCGCAAAGGAACTGGGTTACGTTCCCGACCCGCTTCTGTCATCCCTGGTGGCCTACCGCCGGACCAGTCAGGTGCCTCTGAAGCGTGAAACCATCGCGTTGATCCTGGATGTGAAACAGAGCCAACGCTTTGAAGAAGGGGACTACCTGCCCACGGTGGTGAAAACCATCATCGAGCGCTCCAGGGAACTTGGATACCAGGTGGAGCGCTTTCAGCGTGGCAGGGATTATGACAGTGTGCGCTCGCTCGAGAGGGTCTTGCATGCCCGCAACATTCACGCCCTGCTGTTTGGGGATGTCGATAACGCGGACTTGAGCTACAAGCTCGATTGGAACCAGTACAGCATGGTGAAAATCACTCAGGCACCGCAGTCGGTACCCATCGACAGTGTGATGGGGAATTATTTTTTTTCGGCACGCACCGTCATGCGCAAGCTCAAAGAGGCCGGGGTGAAACGTCCAGCGCTTGCGGTATCGACGGCCGAAGAGAGTCACACGCGCAACCTTTCACGGGCGGGCTTTGAGTATGGGCAAAGGCGGCATTTTGCGCCAGAGCATCACATTCCGGTCTTTGAATTTGAGCGCAAGCCGGTAGAGCAGATGAATGAGGAGGTCTACGCGTGGATTGCGAAGGAAAAACCGGATGTGCTGTTGAGCTATTGGAACAACTTGGCGATACCCGCGCGACGCCTGACACTGGAGGGGCACTATTGCCGATTTGTATGCCTTGAGGCGGATGAAGAGAGCGTGCAATACGGTGGCATCCGCAACAATTTCCGAAAAATGGCGGAAACTGCAGTGGAGCTGCTCATTTCGAAGATGAAACTCAATCAACGTGGGCTTCCCGAAACACCCACGCTCACGCTGGTCGAGGAGAAGTGGTTTGAACTCGGTCAGTGGCCTTAAGCTTGCTCCTGAGGGTGGAAGAGTTGATGGGGTTGGGTGCGTTGTGACATTTTCTGTCGTGGAACTGACAGGAAAATGGGGTTGGTAGTTGCGATGGATTTGGGGATGTGCGAGCTGGAAGCTCCCGCTACTTTGGGGAGGTGCGAGCTGGAAGCTCCCGCTACTTTGGGGATGGATTGACTTGACACAGGCGGGACTGCAACATGGAAGCAAATCTCAACGACCCCGATGCAATACCCTAAGTGTTTTCTTTTTGTGGTGCTAAGTGCTGCCCTGTCTACAGTGCTGCAGGCTGCGACTGTTTCCGAGCAGATTCTGGTCAATCAAATCGGGTATCGTCCCGGCGCAGAGAAATGGATCATGGTTGCGGATCCCCAGATCGGACAAAACCACGATCAGCAATACGTTCCGGGAAGTACACTGCAATTGAGGCGTAGCTCCGACGATGCGGTTGTGACCTCTGTTCCGCTCACGGCATGGAATGGAGGTGCAGTGCATGCGAGTTCGGGGGACCGGGTCTGGCAGGGACACTTCAGTGACGTGAGTGCACCGGGCAGTTATTATTTGTGGGATCCGCACACAGGGCAACGGTCCTGGGAGTTTGAGATTGGAGAATCCGTCTACAACGGCATGCTGCAAGCGGCGGTCAAATCCTACTACTACCAGCGAAGCGGTACTGCAATCCCGTCGACACATGGAGGACAGTGGACCCATGGTCCAGCGCACTTGGACAATCAGCTACAGGCCCGGTTGTACGATGCTTCGATGGGGGGTGTTCAAGGACCAGAGACTGCGAGGGATGTGACGGGTGGATGGTATGATGCCGGAGATTACCGCAAATACACATCCTGGATGGCGGATATCATCTGGGATTTGGGAATGGCCTATGAGTGGTGGCCTGCTGCATTTGGCGATGCCAGTCAAATTCCGGAAAGTGGAAATGGAGTGCCTGATATTCTGGATGAGATCAAGTGGGAAGTGGACTGGATGCTCAAGATGCAGCGGGAGGACGGAGCGCTGTACTCCGGTGTATTTGTGATCGCATCGGATCAGGGTTACGAGGGAGGCATCGGTGACCCTTCGACAGAGAATCGTCCGTATTATTATGCGAATATTTCGACCAGTGCGACCGCATCCGGTGCTTCATCCTTTGCCATAGCGGCACAGCTGTTTGCGCCGTTTGATGCGGTTTACCCGGGTTACTCCAGTCGGCTTCGACAGGCGGCTGAGCAGGCATGGCATTTCCTGGAAGCCCATCCGGGGCCGATCCACTATGATCACAACGGGTTTGATAACGCGGATGCAAACAAGAGTGATTCGGCAGACTTGCGCATGCGCATTGCAGCGGCAGCGGCACTGTTTCGGCTGACCGGCGCACCCCATTATCGGGACTTTGTGGACATGCATCATGCAGACCCGAATGCTGCCGACGGCGGCCACCAACCCCTCACTCGGGGGTATTTTGAAACTGGCGCTTCAATGGACCTTCAGCGCGGTCTGGTGACCTACGCACTTTCAGAGGGGGCCACGCAGCAGGTGGTATCTGCGATCAAGGCTTCGCTGGAACAGGGAATTCGTCAGCAGCCCTGGGATCGGCGACATGAGGATCCCTACAAATGTTTCATGTGGGACGGGCACTACACCTGGAGTTCCAACGGGATGAAGGCCCATTGGGCAATGCTTCCGCTGTGGGGCGTGAAGCTTGGAGTGAACGCTGCGATGTCGGACTCTTATCAGCGTTTGGCCGAGGAGTACCTTCACTATTATCATGGACGCAACCCGTTGGGGTGGACCTATCTCACTCAGGCTCAACTGTTCGGGGCCGACAAACCCATCACGCGGATTTACCATGGGTGGTTTCACGATGGAACGATTTGGGAGCAAAATCCTGCTCCCGGAATTCTCGCGGGCGGCCCCAATCAGTTTTATCAGCCCGATGCGTCCTATCGTGGGGTCATTGACCCGCCGCAGAATCAACCTCCGATGAAGGCCTATCGGGACTGGAATACCTCCTGGCCCGAAAATTCCTGGTCCGTAACGGAGAATTCAACGGGCTACCAATCGCGATACATCTTCCTGATGGCCGGGTTTGCGGCACCTGCAGCGGACGAGCCAAGATCTGATCCGTCAACAAATGCGCCGGAGGGCATCGCACTTGCTCCGCTCTATCGTTTTCACCGCAAGGATAACAACAGTCATTTTTTCACCGCCATCGAAGCGGAAAAAGCGGCAATCCTCACGAACCTGTCAAGCGACATTTGGACCCTTGAGGGGATTTCTCATCACGTGCTGCTCTCCCAACCGCAAGGGGCGTTACCGGTCTATCGACTGTTCAACCGACGCTCCGGCAGTCACTTCTACACCATGACAGTATCCGAACGGGACCAAGTTCTCACACAGTTGGGCGACATTTTTTCCCTGGAAGGAGTCGCTTTTTTTGCTTTTTCGGGAGCTGTCCATGGTGCGCAACCGGTCTATCGCTTCTATGCTGCACCGACGGGGTCGCACTTTTTCACGATCAGTGAGGCGGAAAAAGACTGGATCATTGCCAATATTCCCACCTCGCGACTCGAGTTTGAAGGCATTGCCTGGTGGGCCTATCCCTGAGACCTCTAAGGGGGTGGACTGGAAAATGTTGTGGCCTGTCAGGATTCTTGCGGATGGATCATGGGGTTTCCCCATGTTGCATGGGCAGCGGATCTTGCAACCATTGGATCAGAGTGTTCGGAGTGACGATGCGAACATCAGAAAAGGAGAGTGCATAGTCGACAAATTGTTCGATGCTCTGGCGGCGTTCGGGATGGGAGGCGGGATACATGGCACTGTGCGCGCCGATCATCATGGGAGCTTTGTTGCCGGAACGCCGTAGATTCAGGTTGTGCTTGAGAATGCCGAGGAATGTGGGTGCGTCGAGTCCTGCCATTTCGAGAACGTTCCAGTCGAGTCCCGAAAGTTTTCCCTGTTCCACTGACCACTGCCAGTTCCAGTGGGTCAGGAGGTGACGGGCAACCCGTTTGCGCAGCCCAGGTTGCAGTCCAAGTTCAGCGCAGGCCGTATCATCGGGAATAATGAAAACGTGAATCGGAATTTCGAACAGGGATGGGTGAGATGCCACATGCTTTGAAGGATTTGATGCAAACTCGGATTGGTTGCCAGGGCTTCCCTCATGGAGTGTGTAAGGCCAGAGAAAGTTTGTGCCATCCTGATCGGATTGGTAACCCTCCTCAATCGTGGAATCGTATTGCAGTCCGACGCGTTCGATGGCTTCGAAAGTAGCGGCGTTGTAAGCGAGAAAGGGAGTGCGAAATCCGGTGACCGCATCATTCGGAATTCCGATCGATGCAAATACCTGCTGACAGTGCTCGATTTCATCGACCCATTCCTGCACGGTGAAATCTTCACCTTGGAAATGTGACTGGGTATGGTTGCCGATCTCGTGGCCCTGTTCCCATGCGCTGCGATGAAGCTCCTGCAGTTCGGGATTTTGCTCCAGGTATTTTCCATTGCTATAAAACGCGACTCGCACGGGGGAACCATCCTGGTGGCTGCGCGAATCCAGAAAATCCAGCAACCACTGCATCGGTTCCGGTTGGGGATTGTCATCAAATCCAAGCAGCACAAATTGAGGAACCTCTTCCGTGCTGAGTCCACCGGGTGGAAGCGGGGAGGCCTGGAGCGGAACAGCATGTCCCTTCCACGGCAGCAACGCAAGTGCGGCACAGCAGAGCAGCAGCAACATCAGAGTTTTTGACGGACTGGCATTCATGGGAAAATTGACGGTGTGACGGGATTCCTGCAAATCCTCGGTGAACAGCATACCACAGAAGGGCATGGCAAAGTTGTGCAGGATTGCGCAGAAGTTTGATGATTCTGATGCGTTGGGGATCGCCACGAGGCAACTGCTTTGCCTGTGATAAGTGGGGTCAGCGCACTCCGAGGAAGCGGGCGAGCGAACGCACTGCCGGGGCGGTTGCGTGCCCACGGGCGACGCGTCGGTTGATCACTTTCAGACGACTGGTCTTGCGGTCGATTTTGGGATCCACATGACCGACCAGTGCATCACCTGAGAGCACGGGGAGCGCGTAGTAGCCGCGCACTCGCTTTGCGGGGGGAGTGTAAACCTCCCAGCTGTAGTCAAAATTCCAGACCCTTGAGGTGATCTTGCGGTCATAGATGAGTGGATCGAGAGGGGCAAGCAGGCGCACATGATCGGGGACATCGATTCTGTTGGCGTGATCCATCAGAGGCAAATCCTCGCGAAGGCAGTAGAGCGGAGTGGGGCACCCTTCAACGCTCAGGTGTTCAACAGCGTCGGCGATGGATGTCAGCATGGCTTTTGGCAGTGCGGCAAGGCGGCGTTGTCGGAGTCGGAGTCGCGCCAGCCAGCGGGCACTTGCTTGTGCATCGCTTGCGGGTTGTTCCCACACCTCCGGGGGAAGAACCCGTTCGGGCAAGTCATAAATGCGGCGAAAATGGTTTCGGGAATGAATGAGAACCCGCCCGTGAAAGAACAGTTTTTCAAGCACAGTCTTCACCGCGCGTGCATGGGTTCCCCAGGCTGAGAGGGCGCGACCATCGTGTTCTATTGCATCCAAACCCAGTGGCCCGCGATCCTGGATTTCCCTGAGCACGAGGTCGGCGATGGCACTTTCTTCGCTACTGAGTTTTCCACCGTATCCGCGACTGGAGGTCCGGCGCGCATGCAAGTGGGGTTGCAGATAAGGCCAGGCTTCAAATGGAAAAGCCACCAGAATCCCCTGACCCGGCAGGTAGTGCTCAAAGCCGACGCGCTCCGGACCCTCCAGTGCGCGGTGCAGGTCGTCTTCGGCATAGGCCTGCACGCGGTTGCGAAGGATGAGATCGTGCATGCGACCGCAGACGCGAATGGGATCAATCTGCACATAGCCGAGATAGTGCAGCGCTTCAGATACGGATGAAAAAGGACTGTCGAGTGCTACAGCATGTGCGTGAAAACGTCGGGCTTGGGCAGCGGTGATGTGGCGCATGGTCGGCATAGAGCGGCATCCTCATTTTGGGAAGCAGTGGTTCATGGCAGCCTTGGTAAAAAGCCGGAAGTTGCGAGTCGAAAATAGGGTTAACCTTTGGAACACATGGAAACGCAAAGACAGTTGCTGTAGGACTGCCTCCAACCCGAAGGGGCAAAGTGGATTCATGCATTTACATTGACAAGTGGCTAGTCCACTGACAACTAGGCATGAATGATTGAAACCCGAACGGTTGGAGAGCAATTGATTCAGCTCTGCCAGGAACAGCTGGTGGCGGGACGGTGGGGCGTTGGGGATCGTTTTCCATCCGAGCGGGATTTGGCGGACACCCATGGCATCAGTCGTGCCACTGCCAACAAGGTGGTTGCCAAGCTGGTCAGTGAAGGATGGTTGGAGATTCGTCGCGGACTTGGCACCTTTGTGGCTGTGCGCCCCGGGTTTTCTGCTGCACTGCATGAACTGGAGAGTTTCACCGATTTTGCCGCGCAACTGGGGCAGGAATGCCATACCCAAGTGCTGCGTTTTGAGCCTGAACTCACGGGGCTGAGCACAATTCGCCGTGAGTTGAAGCTCGCAGAGGGTGAGCACTTGATCGCGTTTGAGCGGGTTCGCAGTCTTGCCGGATCTGCGGTGATTTATGAGCAGCGTTGGGTACCGGAGCGGTTGTTTGAGGGGCTTAACTCTCAAGTCCTTTCCGGCTCATTCTATCGTCTCTGCAGAGAGCAGTATGGCATTTGCATCGAGCGTGAATCCCATCGCGTCATGGCGGTGGAGGCACCCGCTGTTTCGGGGTTTGCAGCCGCAATGCCTGCGCTTTGTCTTGACGGAGTCGGTTTAGCGGCAGGCGATCTGCCCATTTGGAAGCAGCGCGTTTACTATCGCGCCGATGCGTTTTACCTGCAGCAGGATTCGAACGGGATTGGAGGACGCTCCCGCTTCCGTTTTCAACTTCAGGAAGGTTTTTTGGAGCAACTCAACCCTTAACAACACTGACCCATTATGACTCAACCCACCTTGCATGAACTCGCCAAGATGATCGATCATTCGCTGCTGCATCCGACCCTGACGGATGCGGAGGTGAAAGCAGGTTGTGAATTGTCCCGGGACTATGGTGTCGCGACGGCCTGTGTGAAGCCTTATTCCATTCGCCAGGCACTCGAAATTTTTGAAGGCACCGATGTGAGGGTCTGTGCGGTTATCGGATTTCCGCATGGCAACAGTACGACGGGAATCAAGGTCATCGAAGCTGAATCGGCCGCATTGGCGGGAGCCAGAGAGATCGACATGGTCGTGAACATTGGCAAAGTGAAAGGGGGGCAGTGGGACTATGTTTGCCGGGAAGTGCAGCTGATCAATCAGGCTGTGGTTGCTGCGGGGAGCATTTTGAAGGTGATCTTCGAGAATGACTATCTGGAGGATGCGGAAATCATACGCCTGTGTGAGATTTGCTCGGAGGCAAAAGTGGCATTTGTGAAGACATCAACGGGGTATGGGTTTGTAAAAGGAACGGATGGCAGATACAGCTATACGGGAGCAACCTTGCCGCAGCTCAAGTTGATGCGCGCGCACTGCGATCCATCTGTGCAAATCAAGGCAGCGGGAGGCGTGCGATGCCTGGATGACTTGCTTGCGGTGCGGGAGTTCGGCGTAACGCGCATTGGCGCGACAGCTACGAAGGGAATGCTCAACGAGGCGATTGAGCGCGGATTTAGCGGAAAACTGCCGAATCCTCATCTCGATCATGGTTATTCCTCACCAGCAGGATATTGAGACAAGGGCGGTTCGGTCGAGATGGCGATTGATGAGAGATGAGGACCGAAAGTTGCGGTTGATTTATCAGCGAGTTGGGACAGCGGGTTCGGGATCTGCAAGAATTTTGAGCAGCTGCCGAAAAATCTCATCGCGTGCGGGACGTGCTTCATTGAGCAAGTCGTGTTTTTGTCCCGGCCAAAGCTGGATGTGTGCCTGAGGGAATTGCGCCGTTATCCGACGCAGACCAAAGCGCCAGTCCACGACATTGTCCCTGTCACCCTGAAGCACCCACAGGGAGCGTTCGTTGATTGGAGCATCCGCAAACTGTGCAACCCACTGCATTTGCGCGCGCGACCATTGCAACGGAAGTGACCAGGGGGCGAGCGGGTCCGCGTGCATGCGGTTGAGAAAATCAGGATCTGAAGAGGATTTTCGAAAGCATCTTGGTACGGATGAGAGCCAGGGTGACGCGAGCCGGATCCCGAGACAGCTGAGATGCCATAGCTGATTGCGGAGCAGAGGTGCCACCAGAACAATCCTGGCAAAGGGGTCGGCGCATCGGGTGCGCTGGTATTCAAGCCAGGCAGAGGCACCCGTGCTGTGTGCGATCAGGTGCGGTGGAGATGGGAAGTGACAGGCGTGCATTTGCATGACGCTGTCTAGGACGTCCGCATAGTCCTGAAAGGAATCAATTGACGCCCGGTTCCCTTCGGACAGTCCGTGTCCCGGCCAATCCGGAGCGATTACGGCGTATCCCTGTTGCAGCAGAAAGGCAATGCAGGATGCCTGGCACAGGCTGTGCAGCAGGTAGCCGTGCAGCAGTACAATCCAGCCCCTGGCCTGAGGGGGAACCCAACGGTAGACGATGATTTCGCCGGAGTCAGTCTGGATGCTGGACAGCGAGATCTCAGCTCCATCAGGCAGCTCAAGTGGCGCATCGCAAAGGTGCTGTAGCAACGGTTCTGTTTCCGCTCTGGAATCGGCGGTTTTCGAACACATGGGCCAGGTCCAGCTTGCACTGCCGCCCACCTTGTGCAGACAGTGGCGAAGCCATGTGGCCCGCTGAGTGGCTTTTGCGTTGCGACGTGAGGGTTCTGACATCTGTGCTTGTTCCAGTGTGAGCATACCAAAACATTTGCTCGGGAAATGCCAGCTTCACGTTCACAAACCAGCCGTTATTGGACTTTATTCTTAAACTTGCCACTTGAACTTCCAAAGTGGCAGCCCGGTAGGGATTGGCGCGTTGCTTGTGTCGTCGTCCAGCGTGGCTGGCCTCCTCGGTACGAACCCCTGTGGGGTTCTCGTCCCTACCTAAAGTTTGGATCTGGGATCTGCCGCGATAGAGGACTTGAAACTTCAACTTGCCACTTCAACTTCCAAAGTGGCAGCCCGGTAGGGACTCGAACCCCAACTGAATGGACCAAAACCATTTGTGCTACCATTACACCACCAGGCTATACGTGTAAGAAAGGTTAGTTGTTAACAGGAATGAATCAAACGTCAAGTTGTTCTTGCGGGGATTTTTAGGGTCGAGAAAAAGCTGGCAGTTGTGTGTTTTGAAACCGTGCTTTGGATTGACTCAGTCCGCAATTTCGGGTTTCTTTGATTCCCACCATGGGGGAACCAACATCTGAATCAAGCGGTATTAAATTCAAGCGCGTCATCATCAAATTGAGTGGTGAAGTCCTCAAAAATGAGGCGACGGGAGATCCGATCAGCGCTTCGACTCTCAATTCGATTTGTGAGGAGATCAAAGAGATCTACGAAATGGGGGTTCAAATCGGACTGGTGATCGGTGGAGGCAATATTTTTCGCGGAATTCAAGGCATCAAAGGGGCCGGGATTGACCGTGCTACCGGGGATTACATGGGCATGATGGCCACCGTGATCAACTCCATGGCATTGATGGGGACCTTTGAAAGCCTGGGTGTGCCGGTGCGTGTCCTGACCGCAGTGCGGATCGACAAAATTGCAGAACCTTACATCCTGAGGCGTGCGATTCGCCATTTGGAAAAGAAGCGTTTGGTGATTCTCGCTGCCGGTACGGGCAATCCTTACTTTTCGACGGATACGGCCGCTGCACTGCGTGGAAGCGAAATCGGGGCGGATGTCATCATCAAGGCAACCAAGGTGGATGGCGTCTATGACAAAGATCCGATGAAATCTCCCGATGCAAAAAAATACCGTGAAATTTCCTACTATGAAGTCTTGCGTCAACGCCTCAAGGTGATGGACAGCAACGCATTCTCTCTGTGCATGGATAACAAAATCCCCATCCTCGTGCTGAGCATGAAGGAGAAGGGCAACATCCGTCGCGCGATCATGGGCGAACCCATTGGCACGATCGTGCATTCTTAACGATGGTCATTAACGCTCGAAATTATCAAACCCGAAAAACTTATGAATCCAGACGACGTCATCAAAACCCTCAAATCCGACATGAAAAAAGCGGTGGAACACACTGCCAGTGAGTTTTCGACCCTGCACACTGGAAAGGCGAGTCCCTCAATGGTGGATTCGTTGCAGGCAGAGGTTTATGGTTCGCAGATGCGAATTAAGGATATTGCCGCTATCACGACGCCTGATGCGCGCATGATCGTGATCCAGCCCTGGGACAAGACGGCACTCAAACCGATTGAACAGGCAATTTTGACTGCCAACATTGGATTCAATCCGTCCATTGATGGTGAAAAGGTGCGTGTACCGATTCCGGAGTTGAGCCGTGAGCGCCGCGAAAACCTGATCAAGGTGGCTCACAAGATGGCAGAGGACGGACGCATCGGCATCCGGGCTGCACGCCACACGGCTATGGACGCGCTGAAGACCGCTGGCAAGAGCGGTGATATCTCGGAAGATGATCAGAAGCGCTATGAAAAAGAGGTGCAGAAGATCACGGATGAAAAAAATCAGGAGATCGCAAAGATTCTTGAAAACAAGGAGAAAGAGCTGCTGCAGGTCTGAAGTCATTCCCCTTTCCGGCATGAGAGTGGCCAGCTCATTCCGGGCTGGCTTTCTTGTTTGCCCAAGCGCATTGCTTTCTAATTGAGCCTATTTTCTATGGAAACACGGCATTTTCCCTCCGACTTTCATCCCAGGCGCATTGTGGTCAAACTGGGCACCGGCATCCTGACCTCTGGTATTGGCCAGCTGGATCTCGACGTCATTCGCAACATCTGTGAGCAGATTGCGGAGCTGCGTCGTCAGGGCATGACCGTGATTGTGGTCAGCTCTGGAGCGGTGGGACTGGGCATGGGGCGCCTAGGCATGCATCGACGTCCCCGTGATCTGCCAACGCTGCAGGCCTGTGCTTCGGTGGGGCAGAGTATTTTGATCGAAACCTGGCAGAAGGGCTTTGACCCCTGGTCGGTGCATGTGGGGCAGATTTTGCTCACGCGGGACGACCTCTCGATCCGCAAGCGACATGTGGCGGTTCGTGAGACGATCGAACGCCTGTTGCGTGCCGACATTGTCCCGGTGATCAACGAGAATGACTGCATCAGCGTGGATGAATTGAAATTCGGCGACAACGATGTGCTCAGTGCGCTGGTGGCAAGCCTGACCAAGAGTGATTTGCTCATTCTACTGTCGACCATTCCCGGCTTGATGAATCTGGAAACAGGGGAAGTCGTACACACGGTGGACGCACTCAGTGATGCGGTTCGCAGCCTGGCTCAGGGAACGCAGAGTCCCACTGCAGTGGGCGGAATGATTTCAAAGCTCAACGCAGTCCAGATCGCGACCGGATCGAACTGCGGGGTCTTCATTGCCCACGGCAAGGAGCCGGGCATACTGCAGAATCTGCTGGCGGGGGCAATGAAAGGCACCTACTTCGTGCCACAGTCGACCGACCTTCGCTCTCACAAGCGCTGGCTTGCCTATTTTCACCAGACCCATGGTTCGATTTCAGTGGATGCTGGTGCGGCGAAGGCGCTGGTAGAAGGGGGGAAGAGTCTGCTCGCTCGAGGGGTCATCCAGGTTGAGGGCAGTTTTGGCACCGGAGCCGTTGTGGACATCAAGAGTGAGCAGGGCGACGTGATTGCCCGCGGGATCACGCAGTTTGCCTCGGCAGAGTTGGCGGAACTGCTGGGCAAATCGACCTCAGAGATCCGCAAGACCTTCCCTGACCGAAAACATACCGAAGTGATACACCGGGACGCGCTGGCCCTCACCGAGCGCAAACCAGTGCAGTGACAGGGCTCCTCAGTAATGGACAACACCTTCTATCAGGCTTTTGATACGGATCGGCGGCAGGAACCCAGCTCAAATCCGCAGTTTGACGAGATCCGCAGCGCGTTTCAGATTGATCGGGATCGCATCGTATTTTCCTATGCCTTTCGACGCCTGCAGTCGAAAACCCAGGTGTTTCAATCGGGGGAATTTGATTTCTACCGAACGCGACTGACCCACTCGATCGAGGTGGCAAAAATTGCCCGTTCCATTGCGGATTTGCTCAATCGCAGTGCACCGGAACTCAACGATGAATTTCACATCGACACGGATCTGGTGGAAGCGATCGGCATGGCGCACGATCTCGGGCATCCGCCCTTTGGACATATCGGTGAGCGAAAGCTCAACTTCCTGATGCAGGAGCACGGTGGTTTTGAAGGAAACGCGCAGACTCTGCGCATCCTCACCCGGCTGTTTTATGCCCGTAAGGATGGAAGCAAGGGCATGAATCCCAGCCGCGCGTTGCTGGACGGGATCCTCAAATACAAGGTGCTGCAGATGGAAAAGGTTCGAGGCCGCGAGCAGGGAGGATACGAATACCCGGAGCATCATTTTTTGTACAATGAAGACAGGCCCTGGCTTGAGTTTGCACTGGGCGGACGGGAAAAGGAAGTGCGCGAATTCTGTCGGAAGTCACACCTTTCCCTTAACGCCTTCCGCTCTATTGAATGCCAGATCATGGATTGGGCGGACGATACGGCGTATTCGATCAACGACATCATCGATTCGATTCAGGCGGGCTACCTCAATCCGCAGCGCATCGAACGTTGGGCAGAGGTGCAGCAGCTGGATGCGGACGAGCAGGCTGCGCTCGAAGAGTTGCTCGGGGTGATCGTGAGACAGCGGCATGAATCGTTTCTCAATACACAAATTGGTAAGTTCATCCATGCGGTGCGTCTGGTGGAGACGCACAACCCGATGCGGGATCTCAGCAATCGCTATCGCTTCGAGCTGGAAGTGGATGCGCTGCGTCAGAAAACCGCGAGGCTCTACAAGCGCATTGCAGTGGATTTGATCTTTCGCTCACCCCAGATCCATCGCATTGAGTACAAGGGAGGATTGATTCTGGAACAGTTGTTCAACGCATTGGTCGACAACTACATTCACAGTCCTGGCGCTGACCGCCTCAATTTGATCCCGGCTCCGTTTGGAGAGCAGATTCGCAAAGCGGACGATGAGACTGAGGCGATGCGTATTCTGTGTGACAGTGTTGCGGACATGACAGATGCACTGGCGATTCGAACTTACAAGCAGCTGTTTGATCCGGATTTTGGATCGATTCTGGATATCGTGTGAAACACGTTGTGCAGGATCGCAAGGGTGACCCAGGCAGGAATTCTACGGTTCCCGACGGTGTGTTTGGGATCGATCCGGTTCTTCGTCACGCACCTCGGTGAGTGTGGCGGCGATGATGCCACTGGGAACCGCGACAATCGCAAGTCCGATGGACAGGATGAAAAAGGTGAAAATCTTGCCTCCTGTGGTGATCGGATAAACATCCCCGTATCCCACAGTGGTGAGCGTGGCGACAGCCCACCAGAACGATTCCGGAATGCTGCTAAACTTGTCGGGTTGGGCGGTGGATTCGAAAAAGTAGATTCCCACAGATGAGAGATAGATCACAATGATGGCAGTGATCCCAAAGAGGATGAGTTCTTCCCTCGCCCGACGAAATGCTCGTCGGTAGCGCAGCAGTGCGTTGTTGTAGCGCGCGAGTTTGAGCACGCGAAAGATGCGCAGCAGGCGAAAGGCCCTAAGTCCGCGCAGGTCGATTCCCAGAGAGAGGTAAAAGGGCAGAATGGCGAGCAGATCGATGATGCCAAAAAATGTGAAGAGGTAGCGAAAGCCCAATTTGGAGAAGCCGATGCGCAGCAATAGCTCGATGGTGAAAATCGCAACACAGGCATATTCAAGCCAGTGCAGGAGCCGGTAAACCTGCGGACTCAGTCCGGGAACTGTTTCGAACGTGATGCCCAGAATGGAAACGACAATGGCGAACTGAATGAACCAATCGAAGTATTTTCCCGAGCGGGTTTGGGATTCATCGACGAGGTTTCGAAGCTTCATGGTTTGCTGGAAATGTGATCCGTATGCGGGAGCGTAGCGGTGCGATCCTCTTCATCAGGTTTGTGAAGCAACCGGGTGAATTTGCGCCCTCAGGATGTGCGTTTGCGCCCCATCCAGAAGGGAACGGTGGCAAACCAGACCAGTGTGCCAGCGAGCATGAGATTGGACATGGTGGGTTTTTCGATGGAACCCGCGAGGTAGAATATGGGCGGGACCACAACGAGTAGCAGGGCAAGATAAGAAAGTAGTTTGAGCAGTGTTTTCATGGTGTTTGGGTTGAGGGTGGATTCAGGCAACAACGGTTGCGGCGGTGCGATGTTGGCGCTGGATCAGAGCGCTGCACACAAGGTAGAGCAGGGCGGCAACAAACCATCCCGGCAAGCTGACAAAATACAGTCCAATCACGCCCTTGAGCACGAGGGTCACGCAGATCAACAGGGTAAGGATCCAGGCAATACCGGCTGCCCAGTTGAAGGAGATGCCCGAAACTTCTGCAAAGTAAGATTGCAGACGAAATTTGCGCATCAACCAGAAATCGCAGAAAATCACGGCTCCCATGGGCATGAGCACCAAACCGTAAATGGCGACAAATCCGAGCAGTTTCATGGCAATCGCCGGAAACATGCCCGCTGTTGCTGCGATCATACCAATGGCAAACGTGACCTTGAATCGTGAGACTTTGGGCAATACTGCTTGGAAAGCGAGGCCAGCACGGTAGATGGTGGGGTTGGCGGTGGTCCAACCTGCAATGATCACGCAAAGTAGTCCTGCGATACCGCAGGCATTGGAGGCCATGGGACCGGGCAGCACATCTGTGTGCGAGGGATTGAGGTGCAGCTGCAGGGCAAAGAGAATGGATGCAGAGATCCAGGCAACAAAATGTCCGAGATACATGCCAGTGGCGGAGGCGAGGCCATGCCAGGATTTTTTGGCGAATCGAAAGATGGAGAGATCCGACATGCCCACATGCATGGCCATGTTGCAGAACCAGGCGAAAAACAGCACGTGCCAGAATGTGAATTTCACCTGTCCCGGAAGCGGGTCGCCTCCTTTCCAGATCGCGGTTTGGGCAAGGTTCACCAGATCATCCCAGCTCGAAATCTGGGTTTGAGTGGCCAACATGAAATCCTTGAGTCCGATCAGTCCGAAGGCGATGAAGACCAGGACCATCCAGGGTGCGGCCCAATTGGCAAAACGAGCGAGATACTGGTAACCGTTGGCTGCGACCCACGCAATGACTGCGCCCACGCCCAATACCGTAATCACCCAACCCATGCTGTTGGGCGCCCAGTCGTTCAGACCCGGCATTCGGAAACCAAACCACACGCCGAAGGCGGTGGAGGAGACTGTGACCATCGCTCCGGCGAGGAAGCAGAACATCACGCCGTTGGCCAGATTGTACAGCAGGACCAATTTGGAGCCGCAGATTTTTTCAAGTTGATAGTAGAGCGTCAGCCTGGCACGCGTGGCGATGGGAGCGGTGAGCAGAGTCCAGCTCAGCACGGCTAGCAGATTTCCCAGAAGCAGGCCCATGACCAGGTCGAATGCGCTGACTCCAGCAGCGACAAATAGCGGACCCAGCGTCAGCTCAGTGCCAGCTGTATGTTCCCCAGCATACTGGCCGACGAAATTCTTGAATCCCAGACGGTGGGAAGAGGGCACGGGTTCGCGTTCGAATTCAGCGTGATGGGCAGGGGGCGTTTGGGAATCACTCATGGGTTGCAACAGATCAGAATCGAAGGGTTAGGCAAAATCGAGCTTCTGGGTAAGGCTAGGGTTCCGGGGTTTGGGGTTGAAACTCCATTTGCAGGATGCATGCAAACGGGTTTGATCCGGCAAATCAAAACTTTTGTGGAAAGTTGGAAGGGGAAAGGAGAAAGTCGAAAGTTGAAAGTCCGAGTGGAAAGTTGGAGTTGAGCGTCCCTACCTTAAGGTAGGATCTGGAGTCTGCGCGATAGAGGACTTGAAACTTCAACTTGCCACTTCAACTTCCAAAGTGGCAGCCCGGTAGGGACTCGAACCCCAACAAGCAGTGCCAGAAACTGCTGTGCTACCATTACACCACCGGGCTTTGTTCAGGTTCTGAAACGACCTAAAGGAGCATCGAAACAAATTGCATTTGGGAATTCAATCGGAATTTGCGGGAAGCCGACTGTTTTTTCCGGGCATGCACTGTATGGGGAAAATCTGTCCGAATAGACGTTGCACTGAGCGGTTGAATGAGTTAGCGTGCGCGCGTTTTGTCTTCGTCCCCTGTTGGGGATGAGACATCTAATCCTTCTATTCGTCAACACCACCAAACCTATGAGCAATTGTTTCTTCTATGCGTTTGCAACTTCCGTTGTGAGTTTCATCTACACCCTCATCCTCTTCTTCCTTGGATTTCACGGAGAAAAAATGGAGCAGGGTCAACTCCTCGCATGGGGTGGTCTGGTCATTTTGGCTGTAGGGCTATTCCTTGCCGTTCGTGCTGCCAAGGCTGAGAAAGTGGAGGCTGGCGAAGGATTTTCGTATGGAAATGGATTTTCCACGGCCTTTCTGACTAGTGTCTTTGTGGCGGTATTTTCAGCGATCCTGGCATTTGTTTATGCTTCCTACATCAACCCTGAAATGGCGGACCATGCCTGGCGCATTCAGGAGCAGGCGATGATCGAACAGGGAATGTCGGATGAACAGATTGGACAGGTTGAAGGTTTTACCCGGACCATCATGAAACCTGGTCTTCAGGCCGTTTTTGGTTTTTTTGGCAGCTTGGTTACAGGCCTCATTCTCAGCCTGATCATTGCGATTTTCACCCGCAAGAAGGTCGAAGACGACCTGGGAACAAATCCGGCGGGCTGATGCTCACAAGCGTCGGTTGCGAGCACAGGCTGCCCTCGTGTTTGCAATCGACTCTGCTTGCGTGAAATGGGTTTGCACTGAATTCACGCATGATCGCTTTCCTTCTGTCCTCGCAAGTTTTCGCTCGTTTTCGGATGCGAACGTGTCATGCTGCGTCGTTTTGCTCAAAGCGAAGCTATGGAAAAGGGGACTCAATATCGCAACATCGCCATCATCGCCCACGTGGATCATGGCAAAACTACGCTGGTGGATGAACTGCTCAAGCAGAGCGGCACTTTTCGCAGCAATCAGGTCGTCAACGAGCGTGTGATGGACTCCATGGATCTGGAGCGTGAAAAAGGGATCACGATCAAGGCGAAAAACACCTCGGTTCATTGGCGGGACTACGTCATCAATATTGTCGACACACCCGGACACGCGGATTTCGGTGCGGAAGTGGAGCGTGTGATGAAAATGGTGGATGGTGTGCTCATACTGGTCGACGCCTACGAGGGACCTCAGGCGCAGACTCGTTTTGTGCTGAAGAAGGCCCTTGAAAATCATCTCAAGCCCATCGTGGTGATCAATAAGATTGACCGTGAGAACAGCCAGCCCATGCAGGTGCACGACGATGTGCTGGAGCTTTTTCTGGAGCTTGAAGCGACTGAAGATCAGTTTGGTGCACCCTTTGTGTATGGAAGTGCTCGGGATGGGTATATGGTGAACGAACCGGGAGATGAGCCACATGGCATGGAACCCCTGTTTGAGGCAATTGTTAAACACGTTCCACCTCCGGAAGTGGAGCAGGGTGCCTTTCGCATGCTGGTCTCCAATATTGACTGGGATAATTTTGTGGGTCGTGTGGGTGTGGGGCGCGTGCTCAGTGGTTCTGTGAAAGTGGGGGACTCCCTCACTGTGATTTCCAAAAAGCACGGGCGTTCACGGGTCAAAGTGACCAAGGTTTTTGAGTATTCGGGGGTTTCTACCCAGGATTCGGCAAGTGGCGAGGCGGGGAACATCGTGGGCATATCAGGCTTCGGTGAATTGGATATCGGGGACACGCTCTGTGCGGATCCTGAAGCGGAAGCGCTGCCATTTGTGGAAATTGATCCACCGACCATTCAAATGGAATTTGCGGTCAACGACGGACCCTTTGCGGGTCGTGATGGGAAAAAGGTGACGTCGCGTCAAATCCGTGACCGACTGTATCGAGAGGTGCAGTCGAACATCTCGATCATTGTCGAGGATGCGCCCGAATCCGGAAAGTTTCTGGTATCCGCGCGCGGAGCGATGCAAATCGCGGTTCTGGTGGAAACCATGCGGCGCGAGGGATTTGAAGTGCTCGTTTCACGGCCAACCGTGATTCTGAAAGAGATCGACGGGGTCAAAATGGAACCTTGGGAAACGATCTGGCTCGATATTCCGCAAACGGCAACCGGACCCGTGATGCAGCAGCTCTCGGATCGCAAGGCACAGATTCTGAACATGAGTCCGCACGCACACGGGACTACGATTGAGGCCAGTATTTCGACGCGAGGCCTGATCGGGCTTGAGACCGATCTGGTGAACCTTACCAGTGGGGAGGGAGTGATGAGTCACCTGTTTGATTGCTACAAGCCCTACCTTGGCAAATTTACAACTCGCTCGACGGGCACCCTGGTATCGATGGATCAGGGTCAGGCGACCGCATACGCTCTCGATGCACTGCAGGACAGGGGACGGTTGTTTGTAGCGCCGGGTGATGAAGTGTATGTGGGCATGGTTGTGGGAGAGAATCCTCGCCTGCACGATTTGCCGGTCAATCCGACCAAGGGCAAGCAACTGACCAATATCCGTGCGGCTGGCAACGACAAGAGTGCAATCCTTGCACCCCCTGTGCGTTTTTCGCTTGAGCGAGCGATTGAATACATTGGCTCCGACGAATATGTGGAGGCGACTCCCAAAGTGATTCGCCTGCGCAAGCGCATTCTGGATCCCAACCTGCGCAAGCGCCTTGAGCGTCAGCAGGGTTAAGTCAGGATTACGGTTCTGACCACAGGCAGGCGTGATTCTTCGTCTGCCGGAGCTGGACTCGGGGGTTTCGGGAGGGTCTGACTCTTATGTATGCGAAAGATTGGTCAAAGATTTGTAAAAAATCTCAAAAAGATGGATCTTTTGGCCGATCTATGCATTGCTGGGAAGCACGGCTCAAATCCATTTGTTCGCTATGTTCCCCCGACACGTCTCCCCTGTCACCTCTACCGACCTTTATTTGACACCATGATCCGGACTCACGCAGATGCGTATCATTTCCGGAGTCTCATGCAGCACCTTCCGGACGCCATCTATTTCAAGGATCGCGATTCAAAATTTGTCATCTGCAACGCGGTTCAGGTGCAGATGCTGGGGGCAGCGAGCATGGAGGATGTCATTGGGAAGAGTGATGCGGATTTTTTCGGACCTCAGCATGCGAGCAGGGCGAGGGAGGATGAGCTTCGCATCATGGAGAGTGGGCAAGCGCTGAGCAATCAAATCGAAAAAGTGGACATGCCGGATGGCACCATTGCCTGGCACTCCACCTCCAAAGCCCCTCTGGAGGATGATGATGGCAATGTGGTTGGCATTCTCGGAGTATCGCGCAACATTACGGAGAGGAAGCGACTGCAGGATGCGCTCGAAGAGGCCAATCAGGTGATTGCGGAAACCTCCCGCAAGGCTGGCAGGTCTGAGATTGCGTCGATTGTGATTCACAATGTTGGGAACATACTGAACAGCGTGAATGTGACGGCCACGATGATTGAAGAGTTGTCCCGCCAGTATGAAAGTCTCGATCTCGACCGACTGGCCAGCTCGATTCGCGCGCAGCTGGAAAGCCCGGATGGAGATGCACGGGGCTATCTTGGCAAAGTCGCTACTTACATTGAAGCGGCGGGAGAACGGTATCGTCAGAGCTGTGAGGACTTTGAGCAGGAGATTGCCCGCTTGCAACAGGATGTTTCGAATATTCAGCGCATCATCATGCTGCAACAGGACATGGTGAGTTTTTGGAAGCGGGTTCAGCACCGCAGTGTTCGCAGTGTTGTTTCAGATGCACTCGAAATCAATCGCATCGCGCTGCAGCGCCACGGTGTGGTGGTGGAAGCGGATCTGGAGGAGACGGAGGAATGGCAGATTCCCGAATTTCAAACGCTTCAGATTTTGCTCAACTTTCTGAGCAATGGAAAATATGCCTTTGATGCTTCCGGCATTTTGGATCCTTTCATTCGAATTCGTTCATGGGTGGGCGCTGAACACCTGCACCTGAGTGTGCAGGACAACGGACCGGGTGTGGACCCTGCCATCATGGACAGGATTTTTGAGTTGGGGTTCACTACCCGTGAAGGTGGCCATGGCATCGGATTGCACAGCTGTCAGATGGCTGCGAAGGAAGTGGACGGATTTATCGAGGCGAAGAGCGAAGGGATGGGCAAGGGGGCGGAGTTTGTCTTTTCGCTACCACTGACCCGTTGCAAACGTGATGAGTGAGCCGATCTTCAGGTTGTTAGTGGTGGACGACAATCCCCGGATTCACGATGACTTTCGGAAGATTTTTCGGAGTACGAAGGATACGGACGGATTTGATGCGTTGAAGCAGGAGCTTTTTGGCAGCCCTGCCCGGGTGTGCAAGGGTCATTCCTATGAGTTGGACTACCACTTGTCCGGCCAGGTTGCGCTGGATGCGGTCAAATGTGCCAATGAAGCAAATCGGCCCTATTCGGTTGCGTTTATCGACATGCGCATGCCGGGATGGGATGGAATCGAGACAACGCTTCGGCTGTGGGAACTCGATCCCGATATCCAGATCGTGATCTGCACGGCTTACATGGATCACAGCTGGGAGAGCATCGTACAACAGTTGGGTGAGGAACGCTCCTTCCTGATCCTGAAAAAACCCTTTGAGGTGATCGAGGTGAAGCAGCTTGCCCAAATGCTGAGTTCAAAGTGGATGGCGATGCGAACCGAGCGGGAAACGATGGCGGATCTCGGGGCTGCTCTGCGTGCGAAGGATATTTTCATGGCGAGGGTCAGCCATGAACTGCGAACTCCGTTGCATGGCATCATCGGGGTCATTGACCTGATGAAGGAAACCCGGCTTGATGCGCAGCAACTTGAGTTTCTTCAGACCCTGAACAGTTGCGGGGAAAACCTGGACCGCATCATCGATGATATTCTCGACTATTCCGCGCTTGAAGATGGGCGCTTTCAGTTGCAGGTGCAATCGTTTGATCTCGCCGAGTTCATCGGAAGCATACGCAAACAGTTCCGCTTTGAAACGGTTTCACGCGGCATTGAGCTGCTCGTCAATCTCGATCCCAATCTTCCCCAGTGGGTCAAGGGGGATACAACCCGACTGCATCAGATTGTCGGCAATCTGCTGCGCAATGCATTCAAGTTTACCGAAGAAGGGGAGGTGACGCTTTCGGTCCAGGTGGGCAAGCTCGAATCCGACCGCATCCGCATCGAGGTGGAGGTGTGTGACACCGGGGTTGGCATTCCCGAACCCTACATGCGCAATTTATTTGTGCCATTCAGTCAGGCGGAGAATGTGAACCGTCGGCGTTTTGGTGGAAATGGACTGGGACTGGCAATCTGTAAGGCCATCATCGAGTCCATGGACGGCAGCATCGAGGTGAGTAGCGAAGTGGGGCTTGGAACGTCCGTGCGCTTTGAACTTTGCCTGGGACTTTGCACCGACCAGGAGTGCGCAACCTTGGGCAGCCGAAATGATACAGATGTTGTTCATCCTGCGGCACGTGGACTCAAGATTCTCGCTGTCGATGATTCCAGGACGAACCGCAAGGTCATTCAGAACCAGCTCTTCTGGCTGGGACACCGCTGCCAGGCTGTTGGTGGCTGTGAGGAGGCTCTTGAATGCCTTGCCGCGCACAGTTTTGATTTCATTTTCATGGATTGCCAAATGCCAGGCGTTGATGGATTTGAGACCACGGAACGCATACGCTCAAGTCTTCCGCAGTATCGGGATGTTCCCATTGTTGCCCTGACTGCCAATATTGATCGTTCCACCCAGGAACGCTGCGAACGTGTGGGCATGAACGGGTTTGTCTCCAAACCGGCCCGTCGGGCGGATCTTCAGCGAAAAATTGATGAATTGATGCATCTCGTCGGAGTACCTGGCAGTGATGTTACCCCGGGGGCCTCTGTGCAAGGTTGATGCATGAAGCCGGCTGTGAGTTTGGCACGTTCCACCTGGCTAGGGCATGGTGTACGCACATGCTTTTGCTTGTGAATGCATGAAGCTCCGGCACCGAAAGCGGTATCGGTTAGGCTGATTTTTTTGGCTTTGTGGATTCAAAAAGCTGAATCGATTTCCTGTTGATTTTGAGTGGGTTATATTGATTTTGTATCGGGTTTTCTACTATTTAGATTGTATGGGATTAAGAATTTTAATACAGCTTTGCCGCCCTGTTTCCGAAGCCTTGACATGCGTGTCGTTTCGTTGGAGTGTGAGGCTCCGTTCCGGTTCGGCTCCTGTCTCCTCGGATGACACTGCTTGGGTCTGAGGAATGGTTTTTCTTCTGTTAATCAGTAAGTACTTTATCGAATGAGTAATATTTTCCCTGAAGTTGCGAACAGGGTCCCCAAGTGGATCCTGTTTGGTCTGACGTTGAAGGTGCTCGCGATCATCGCGGGGCTTTATTATTACTTCACCCCGAGCTACTCTCGGGCAGGGTATCAACCGGTACAGCCGGTGCCATTCGATCATGCTTTGCATGTCAATCAGGTAGGATTGGACTGTCGCTACTGTCACACGTTTGTGGATCGCTCGGAACATTCGACTATTCCAGCATCCAATACCTGTATGACCTGCCACTCCGTCATTAAGGCGGATTCTGAGCTTCTGGCGCCCGTGCGTGAGAGTTATCAAACTGGCGAACCCGTGCAGTGGGTGAAGATTCACAACACTCCCGACTATGTCTATTTTAACCACTCTGTGCACGTGAATCGGGGTATCAGCTGCGTAGAGTGCCACGGTCAGGTGGACGAGATGGAGGAAGTTTTTCACGCGAAGTCCTTGACGATGGCTTTCTGTCTGGAGTGCCATCGCAATCCTGAAGATTACATCCGTCCGGTGGACAAGGTCTACGATTTGAAGTGGCAGCCAACTGATCCCGACTGGGAAACCACAGCCCAGGAGTTTGTGCACGACTGGAGGGTCATGCCGCCCGAGAGCTGCTCAGGTTGTCATCGCTAATTTATCTAAAGGAAGTCTCAACACATGAATCAACAATCGGGACCTGAATATTGGAAGAGCTTGGACGAAAAGGTGGATTCACCGGAGTTCAAGGAATGGCTTCACCGGGAGTTTCCGGAAGGAGCCTCTGAACTCAACGGTGTGAACCGCCGTAACTTCCTGAAAGTCATGGCAGCTTCGCTGAGTCTTGCGGGTGTGGGAATGGCCGGATGTCGCCAACCACGTCGCCACGTGCTGCCGTATGCAAAGCAACCGGAGAACGTGATCCAGGGGGTTCCCAATTTTTTCAGCTCTTCGATGCCCATGCCTTGGGGCAACATTCCGGTGATTGTCGAAAGCCACCAGGGACGCCCGACCAAGGTGGAGGGCAATCCCAGCTTCACGCGCTACCGGGGAGCAACAGATGCTTTCACGCAGGCCAGTGTGCTCGATCTTTATGATCCAGATCGCCTCAAACGCTGCCAGCGCGGATCCAACCGCATGTCACGTCCGGAGGTGTTGGATTTCCTCAAGAACAAGAGTGACGCAATCGTGGCTGCTGGTGGCAAAGGCGTTGCCATTCTTGCAGAACCCTCTTCATCACCGGCCCGTGCCCAGCTTGTTGCAGAGCTTCAGGCAAAGGCACCTGAACTGCTTTGGGCTGAGTATGAAGCCGTTCCCACACAGGGTTTGGAAGCCGCATCGCAGCGCTATCTGAGCAAGCGCATGCGAGCAGTGCACCACCTGGATCGTGCAAAGCGGGTTCTGTCACTGGATGCGGATTTTATGGGTCTGGAACCCGACGCGATTGGTTTGAATCGCAGTTATGCCAAAGCGCGCAAGGTGCGCAGTGCAAAAGAAGCCGCGAAGATGAATCGCCTCTACTGTGTGGAGTCCAACCTGACGCTTACCGGGGCTGCCGCGGATCACCGTCTGCGACTTTCGAGTTCCCAGATTGATGTGCTCACGGCGCAGATCGCATCCATGCTTCTTGAAAAAGCGGGCTTGAATGAAGCGGCTCGACGCCTGGCTTCGATCAGCTCCAGCGTGCGGGAATATCAGGATTGGGCACTCGCTTGTGCCGAAGATCTCTGGCAACATAAGGGCGAAGCTGTGGTCATGGTGGGGTCCCACCTCTCGGCTACCTCGCAGTTGCTTAGCGTGCTCATCAATGAAGTGCTGGGCGCGGTGGATGCGACGGTTCAGTATCTGGACGTTACCTTGCCCTATGAGAGCAAAGGCCTTCGCGAGCTGACAGATGCACTGAAGGCTGGCTCCATCAAAACGCTGGTTCTGATGGGTGGAAATCCTGTCTTTGACGCTCCGGCGGATCTGGATTTTGACCTGTTTGCGAAAACCATCGACGAGGTGATTCGATTCGCGGGTTATGCTGATGAAACCAGTGCCATCGCTTCAGTGCAGATTGCGGCTTCGCACTATCTGGAATCATGGGGGGATGGACGCACCTACGACGGACAGTATGTTCCGGTGCAGCCGCTGATCGAGCCGCTCTATGAAACCTTCTCGGAATTGGAGTTCCTGGCACGACTTTCAGGTGCGTCCACGACAGATGCATTTGCGCTGGTGAAGCAATCTGCGAGCCGACAGGATTCCTCTCTGTCCAAAGATACCGCATTCAGCGCATTCCTGGCCGAGGGCATTTTGCCGGACTCGGGTTATGAGGCTGCAACGCTTGATACTTCGGGTGTCATCGACGCATTGACTGACGAAATCAGTGCCATGGCGCAATTGAGCAAGCCATCTGCGGATGCGCTTGAGCTGAGGCTGGTTCCCAGCTATCACAGCTATGATGGTCGTTTTGCCAACAACGGCTGGCTGATGGAGTGCCCGGAGCCGCTGACCAAGCTGACGTGGGACAATGCGATTCTGATCAGCCCCAAGTTTGCCAAGGAACTGGAAGCTTCCACGGATCTCAAGATTTTTGCGACTCCGAGTTTTCTGAACAAGCAGGGCGTGCTGCAGCGTGAGAGTGCTATTTTTGTGAAGGGCAAAGAGTCGGCACCGATGGCAAAACTCGTGCTAGGAGATGTCACTCTTGAGGCGCCTGTGCACGTACAGCCGGGGTTGGCCGATTATACGGTGGTGCTGAGCAAGGGATTTGGACGTTCGGTTGGCCGCATTGCGACGGGGACCGGATTTGATGCTTATCCGCTGACGACGCTGGATCATCCCAACTATCGTACCGGTGCCACACTGACGCTGACAGGGGATACATACCAGCTTGCCAATACCCAGCAACACTGGGCCATTGAAGGTCGAGCCATCGTGAGAGAAAACACGGCTGCCGACTACATCAAGGATCCGGAATTTGTGAGCAAGATGGGTGTGGAATCCCATTCACCCAAAATTTATGGAGCGCACGACAAGCAGTCACCGGAATGGAAGGCGGTCAATACACCACGTGGCGGTGGCATGTATGATCCACCCGATTTTACGGTCAAGGACCGCTTCCATCCAACCGACCCGGAAGCCGTCTGGAATCCACAACAATGGGGCATGACCATCGATTTGAACACCTGCACCGGGTGCAATGCCTGTGTCGTGGCGTGTCAGAGCGAAAACAACATCCCCATCGTGGGTAAGGATCAGGTATTGCGGGGCCGCGAGATGCACTGGATTCGTCTGGATCGTTATTTTTCGTCCTATGCGAATGACAAGACGGACATCCCGGATGACGTACAGGTGACCTTTCAGGGCATGGCCTGCACACACTGTGAGCTTGCCCCCTGCGAAACCGTCTGCCCGGTGAATGCAACGGTGCACGATGAGCAGGGACTCAACGTGATGGCCTACAATCGCTGTGTGGGGACTCGCTATTGTGCGAACAACTGCCCCTACAAGGTGCGCCGCTTCAACTTTTTTGATTGGCACAAACGGGAGATCGGCAAGTTCTATCAGGGACCTCTCGGACCCGTGGACGAACCCGAAGTACAGAACCTCGGCCGCAATCCTGATGTCACGGTGCGCATGCGCGGAGTCATGGAGAAGTGTACCTACTGCGTGCAGCGCATTGAAGGTGCGAAAATCCGTCAGAAATCGATCGCGAGGGATTCGGACAATGTCAAGGTTCCCGATGGCACCATCCAGACAGCCTGTCAGCAGGTCTGCCCGACCCAGGCCATTGAATTTGGTGATATCACAGACCCGGAATCGGCGGTCTATCAGGCAAAACAGTCGGACCTCAATTACAGTGTGCTCGGCTATCTGAACATCCGACCCCGCACGACCTATTTGGCGAAGCTGCGCAATCCGAATCCGGAGATGCCGGAGAAATACCGTTATGCATCGCCCTTTACCCGGAAGGAATACAAGTCGAAGTCGCACGGCGGAGACTCCCATGCCGCCCATGGTGCAGAGGTCCATGAGGCACATTCGGGCCATTAATGGCAAGCAGAGCATAGACACAAGAGGATTTGATTATGGCGCACGAAGCACATGATGTAGCGATTCCGGAAGAGGCAAAGGCCCTGATCCAGGAAGCAAAACCCGTTGACGTACCTCGCAGGGTGTTGGTGGAAAACAACCGTGATTACAACTGGATCACCGAAAAAGTCTGCGGCATCGTGGAAGCAAAAACTCCGCTTTGGTGGTGGATCTGCTTCTGCACTGCGGGCATGGTTGCCACCTTTACCCTGTTTGGACTGGTCTATCTGGTCTCCACCGGGGTTGGAGTCTGGGGACTTGCCAACCCGGTGAACTGGGGATGGGCAATCGTCAACTTCGTTTTCTGGATTGGCATTGGGCATGCGGGAACACTGATTTCCGCCATTCTCTGCTTGCTTAAACAGCGATGGAGGACCTCCATCAACCGCACGGCAGAAGCCATGACGATTTTTGCGGTGTGCTGCGCAGGCATTTTTCCGCTCTTCCACGTGGGACGCGTGTGGTTTGCCTGGTGGCTGTTCCCAGTTCCCAACGCCAATGCGATCTGGCCGAATTTTCGAAGCCCGCTGGAGTGGGACGTTTTTGCGGTTTCGACCTATTTTACGGTATCGGCACTTTTCTGGTACATGGGCATGATTCCGGATCTCGGTTTGCTGCGTGACCGCGCAAAGACCCTCTGGCGCAAGTATTTCTATGGAGTACTGGCCATGGGCTGGCGAAACTCGGCAAAACACTGGAAGAACTATGAAATGGCTTACCTGGTACTGGCCGGACTGTCGACACCCCTGGTGCTCTCCGTTCACACCATCGTTTCCTTCGACTTTGCTGCATCCATCCTTCCAGGCTGGCACACGACCATTTTCCCTCCCTACTTTGTGGCGGGTGCGATTTTTTCCGGATTTGGAATGGTGCTGACCCTGATGCTGCCGCTGCGCTCGGTATTCAAGCTGCACGATCTGATCACGCAGTATCACATCGATGCGATGTGCAAAATCACACTGGCGACTGGAAGCATGGTGGGTTACGCCTACGCGATGGAGTTTTTCATCGCCTGGTATGGTGCCAATTCATTTGAGGCCTTTGCCTTTGTGAACCGCGCAGGAGGGCAGTATTTCTGGGCCTACTGGATCATGATTGCCTGCAATGTGATTTCACCGCAGCTCTTCTGGTTCAAATGGGTGCGGGAGAACACAACTCTGGTTTGGGTGATCTCGATTTTTGTGAACGTCGGGATGTGGTTTGAACGCTTTGTGATCACGGTTACCTCGCTGGCCAATGATTTTCTTCCCTCCAGCTGGGGCTATTACTCCCCGACGATTGTGGATATTTACACCTACGTTGGAACCTTCGGGCTATTTTCCGTCCTGTTCCTGTTGTTCCTGCGCTTTCTGCCATTGATTGCGATTGCTGAAATCAAGGCACTGGCTTGCCCGCAGGCCGATCCGCACAACGTGGATCATCCCCTCAACCAGAAAAAATCGAAGTAATTCTGACATGAGCAAAGATACATATGGCATGATTGCGACGTTTGATACGTCCCCCGAGATTTACGAGGCATCGCGGGAAGTGCATGAGGCTGGCTACACTCAATTTGATGTTTTCACGCCTTTCCCGGTACACGGGATCGAGAAGGTCATGGGGGAGAAGCGATCCGTGCTCGGTGGGTTTTCGCTGACAGGAGGTATTCTGGGTTTCCTGCTCGGTTTTGTGATCGTGGCATTCATGAACTATGACTACCCGCTTATCGTGGGTGGAAAGGTCATTTTTGGTCCAATTTTTCCTTTCCCGATCTTCTATGAGTTGACGATCCTGCTGGCCGCTTTTGGCACACTCGGGGGCATGTTCATTCTGAACAATTTGCCGCGGCACAATCACCCCGTTTTTGAATATGAGAACTTTGGCCGCAGCTCGGACGACAAATTCATGCTGGTGATTGAATCCGTTGACCCCAAATATGACGAAGGAGATACCCGGGTGTTTCTGGAACGGCTGGGTGGATACGATGTCACCGTGATTCCCGCCTCAACGAAATCCTGAACCTTGCGAATTTCATGATTAAAAAAATCACCATTGTTTACGTGTTGCTGATCGCACTCGTAGTCTCGGTCCTCGGATTTCGTGGTGCCAAGTCGAGCCGGGAGCCGATTTACATCTTCCCGGACATGGACATCCAGCAGAAGTACTATCCACAGGAAGAGAGCAGGTTTTTTGAGAATGGCATGGCCGACCGCCTTCCGCCGTCCAATACCGTGGAGCGGGGCAATGCCCTGGACCGGAAAGCAGTTTTTGACCCCGCGTTTTCTGCCGATCATCTGAAAGACACCGCACTGCGTTTCGGTCGGGATGAGGATGGAGCGTTTGTCTCTGGGTTCCCGGTGGAAGTGACGCATGAACTCATGCGTAAGGGTAGGGAGCGATATGATATTTTCTGCGCAGCCTGTCATGGCCATGCGGGGGATGGAAATGGAGCGATCAAGAACTTTGCCGGACCCAATCTGGCACCCTCCAACCTGCTCATTCAACTCTACAGGGATCAGTCTGAAGGGGAGATCTACAACACCATTGTGAACGGCAAGAACACGATGAAAGGATACGGCGACCGCCTCAATCTTGAGGAGCGCTGGGCCATCGTGCTCTATGTGCGCGCGTTGCAGAAGGCTGCCAATGCGGGCGTTGATGACGTTCCTGAAGCTGAACGGAGGGCAATGGGACTATGAGTGCGAACGCAAATCCAATTTCAAACATTGTTATGTCGGGAGAACAGAAAGAACGGAATCCATCCCTGATTGCCCTGGTGGTGGGAGTGATCGGCTTGGCTATTGCAATTGCGGGTCTGGTGACTGGCCTCATCGGGTCGGATTCCCGTCCCTGGTTGAGCTGGTTGATTGGCGTTGCCTTTTGGATGTCCATTCTGATCGGAAGTTTGCTCCTGATCCTGATATCGTGGGTATTTGATGCGGGCTGGTCCGTGATTATCCGGCGACAGCTTGAACACATTGTGGGGGCTTTTCCGATTCTGGCTCTTTGTTTTGTTCCCTTCCTGTTGGTGGCATGGTTTTCGAATGAACCGGGCTTGGTATGGAAGTGGCTGGATCTCGATCATGTCCTGCACAACGGCTCCACCGTTGGCGAAGATCCGCTCTATCTCTGGAAGAGTGCCTGGCTCGATATCACCTGGCTGACGGTGCGCACGCTGATCTATTTTACGGTCTTCATCGGACTCGCCACCCTGTTGCGCAAGTTTTCATTTCGACTGGATGAAGATGGCGATGTGCGCTGGGTACACCGCTCCCGCAAGCTGGCTGCGTTTGGATTGTTTGCAGTTGGTCTGGGCCTCACCTTTGCGGCAGTTGACTGGTTCATGAGCTTGGAGTTTCACTGGTTCTCAACCATGTTTGGGGTCTGGTACTTTGCCAGCTCGATCCGGGCTGCGGTCGCCTTCATCATCATTGTCTGTTTTTTCCTTTCGACCCGTGGGTATTTGAAGGGCATCTACGGAAGGGCACACCGCTATGATCTCGGCTGCCTGCTGTTGGCATTTACAATTTTCTGGGCCTATATTTCGTTTTCCCAGATGTTCCTGATCTATCAGGGAAACATTCCCGAAGAAACGTTTTGGTACAACCTGCGCCTGTATCTCATGGACGACAGCGGTTACAGCAGTTGGTGGTATGTGTCGATGGCACTGGTTTTCCTTCACTTCTTTGTGCCGTTTGCCTTCCTACTGTTCTACTCGAGCAAAGTTCATGTCGGACGCCTGCTCTTCATGGCAGGATGGGTGCTGGTTTTCCATGTGCTCGATTTGTATTTCAACATTCTGCCGGGAGAACTCATGACGGAGGATGGCACCTGGATCCTTCGTGGATTCTCCGTCACCCTTTTTGACATTGCCGGATTGGTTGGCATCGGAGGACTGGTGATCTGGTCGTTCCTGCGCAGTGCCGCCAAAGTGAAACCCATTCCGGTGAAGGACCCCCGGATTCTCGAGTCCATTCACCACCACGAATAGTCATGAGCCGAAACGAAACCGAATCCAATTCCAGCCAAATCATCAGCCTGCTTGCGAGTGCCGGAGGCATCCTGCTCTTTGCACTGATTCTGTGGTTGACCTACTTGCCAACCCATTCGGAGAAGGCGGATGCTACCTTGCGTCTCGAACGGGAACAGAAGCTGTCGAGCCTTCGGGCGGGTGCAGCGGACGTTCTGCAAAACTATGATGTGATCAGCGCAGCCGACGGTATCTACCGCATCCCGATTGACAAAGCGATGCAGTTGACTGTGGAAACCTACCAGCAATAAGCATCGTGGCCGAGTCCTGGGATATCGTCATCATTGTATTAATCCTGTTCGGACTGCTGTTCTTTTCCGTGGCGGTTTTTGCATTGTATTGGGCTGCAAAAACTGGTCAATTTGAGCAGTTTGAAAAGGGAGCCAAGAGCATTTTCACTGAGGAAGAACCTGAAGGTGTTCACATCGACTCCTTCCCCAAAAAACGGAAGCGGCGCAGCTAGTGCCGGATGCGAATCCTCGCATTCGACTTCCTCAATTCTTTCATGCAACCATGAGCACAGACACCACCTTTAGCCCCTACCGTTCGGAGGAAATTGCCGAACGCGTCAAACTGAGCCAGATCGATCAATCGATTCGCAAAGCCGGAATTTTCTTTCTGGCTTCGGCGTTGATCTGGCTGATGGTTGGCACCGTGTTGGCGATCATCGCATCCTACAAACTGCACACGCCGGAGTTCCTGGCGCAGTATGAGTGGTTGACTTTTGGCCGGGCACGTTCCGCCCACCTCAATGCCATGATTTTTGGCTGGTCGAACAATGCGATTTTCTGCCTGGGATTGTGGGTGATGGCGCGTCTGAGTCGTGCGGAAGTCCGGCACGATGGCATGTTGCTGATTGCCGGGATTTTTTGGAATGTGGGCGTTACTGTCGGTGTGATTGGCATTCTGTCGGGATGGATGACCTCGGTTGAGTGGCTTGAGATGCCGATCGCAGTGGCACCGATCCTCGCCTTTGCCTATGTGCTGATTGCCATTTGGGGCATTTCGTGTTTTGCGAATCGCAAGTCAGACCACGTCTACGTTTCGCAATGGTATATCCTTGCGGCCCTGTTCTGGTTTCCCTGGCTCTATATCATTGCCGAAGTCATGATCCTGTTTGTACCTGCTCGCGGTGTGGTGCAATCGGTGACAAACTGGTGGTTTGCGCACAATGTGCTGGGGCTTTGGTTGACTCCAGTCGCACTGGGCGTGGCGTATTATCTGATTCCGAAAGTATTGGGGAAGGCGATCTACAGCTATTATCTCTCGGTTCTGGGGTTCTGGTCCCTGGCGTTGTTTTACAACTGGGCAGGAATTCACCACCTCATCGCGGGGCCGATTCCGATCTGGCTGCAGACTGCGGGCACGATTGCCAGTGTGATGATGACCATCCCTGTAGTTGTGGTTGCCATCAACCAACACATGACCGTTGTAGGGGAACCGTTTGCGGTATGGAGGAGTCCAACGCTGCGCTTTATTGTCTTTGGAGCCATGTCCTACACGGCTGTGAGCCTCATCGGTTCGGCGATGGCATTGCGCTCGGTCAATGAGGTCACCCATTTTACCCATTTCACGGTTGCCCACGCCCATCACGGTCTTTATGCCTTTTTCACCATGATCATGTTTGGCGGGATCTATTTTGTGATGCCGCGGTTTTTGCAACGCGAATGGCCATCTGCCGCTCTGATCAGTGTACACTTCTGGAGTGCGGCGCTCGGGGTTACAGGATACGTTGTCTTTTTGTCGATCGGGGGCTGGATTCAGGGTCTTGAAATGAACAACCCCGATATTCCATTCCTGGAATTGATGGCAAACACGGTTCCCTGGCTGGCCTCGCGGACCGTATCGGGCATTCTGATGACGATTGGACACAGTGCTTTTTTCATCAATTTTTTCTGGATGCTCTTTGCCAAACCTGCACAAGCTTCGTCAGGTCCAACCCTCTTTCCTGTCAAAGAAACAACTGCCTGATTTTTCATGAAGAACCTTCCATTATTGTTTCTTGGTATCTTTTTTACCCTGGCATTTTCCTGGGTGGGGCTTGTGCTCACCAGTCATCTGAATCTTGGAAATCTGGGACCGACCACGTCTTCCCTCGATGATGAGGGAAACGCGCTTGAAGGAGAACAGCTCTATCCGATCAAACTGGGGGGTATCGCTAAGACCGGAAAGCAGATCTATATCGATCAGGGCTGCATGTATTGTCACTCGCAGCAAGTGCGTCCCAAGGGATTCGGAGCAGACTATGAACGCGGCTGGGGAGATCGCCAAACGGTGGCGCGCGATTACATTTACCAGGAGCGTGTCTTGCTGGGAACGATGCGTACTGGACCCGACTTGGCCAATGTGGGTGCACGTCTGAGTTCGGTGGACTGGCACATGAATCATCTCTACCATCCTCGCATTACGTCACCGGGGTCCATCATGCCTCCATACCCCCATTTGTTCGAAGTCCGAAAGATTGAAGGTTATGATTCTTCCGAGGCCTTGAACATCCCGGAGAATTCTCCCTATGCTCCACCTGACGGGTATGAGGTGATTCCCACTGACCGTGCGAAGGCATTGGTTGCCTACTTGTTGGCACTGAAGGTGGATTACGAACTGCCTGAAATGAAGTTTTCGGAAATAGAATGAGCGACGATCCTAACAACAAATCCAAGCGTAACGACGAGTGGTCCGGTTTTGACCGCTCTGGATTGGAGGACCCCGAGGTTCAGAAGATCCACTCTGCGCTTGAGCGGGAAAAAGCAGAGCCGAGCGAGGGATTCGCGGCACCTCCGCTGGTGGTGGTCTTTTTCAGCATGATCGTGTGTCTCTGGGTATCGTGGTACGCTCCACAATACATGGGTGGATTTCGCTGGGATGTCTACGATCCGCACTACGATCCCGACGCCGTTGCCGAACCCACGGTGTACGATCCGATTGCACGCGGTAAGCGCATTTATACGAACAAATGCCAAGTCTGCCACCAGCAGACTGGGACCGGTGTTCCAGGGGTTTATCCTCCATTGGCCGGAGCGGATTGGGTCGCAAAATCTCCAGACATCCTGGTACGCGTTGTTCTTAACGGACTGGCAGGGGAAATTGTGGTCAACGGCAATACCTACAACAGTGCAATGACCGCCTTTGGCAATGACCTGAGTGATCAGGAAATCGCAGAGGTTTTGACCTATATTCGCAATTCCTGGGGCAATGAGCTACCGTTTATCGAGGAGGCGGAAGTTGCAGCAATCCGTGCGGCGGTCGGTTCACGAACTACCACCTACAGCCCTTCAGAACTGTTGGAAGCATTTGCTGAATAAAAAACAGGGGTCGCATGGGAACCACGAGCGACAAGCCCAAGCTCCCGAGCTTGACTCTCAACATTGATCCCATACCGCTCCACGCAAGCATCCGTGGATTTCGCTTCAGTCACCTGGGCGGAGACCTGAGTGCTGCCGTGAATGTAGCGCTGCTTGCATTTCCTCAGGGAATGGCCTATGCCCTGATTGCCGGGATACCCTTGCACTATGGGATTTTTGGCTCTGCGGTAGCGGCGGTGCTGGGATCGCTCTTTGCACGTTCCCACTACATCACGCTCGGACCCACCAACGCGACTTCAGTGCTGCTGCTCAGTGCCTTTGCTGCGCTTCAGATCAGTGATGAGCAGAAGCTGCACCTTCTGCCACTGATCGTGTTTCTATCGGGCCTTTTTCTGATCATCGGAGCGCTCGCTCGCGTGACAACGCTGATCCAGTACATTTCCAAGAGTGTGATCACGGGCTATATCACTGCGGCTGCCGTGTTGATCATCAGCAATCAATTCAAAAATGTCGTTGGAATTCGTTTTGCAGATGGGGTGGAAGTGTCGACCTTTCTTCAGGTTTTCTATCATTCCATTCGAGCGATGCCTGCGGTGAACTGGCATTCTGTCCTGATCGCTTCCATCGCGGCGATCTGCTATGTGCTGCTGGTTTCTCGTGTTCCCCGCTTGCCCAATGTGGCGATTGTGCTGGTGATTGTCTCCCTTGCCACGCTTGCGCTCGAACCCCTCGGAATTCGTGTGGACAAGCTCGATGCGATTCGCCTCGATGCCTGGGCCTTTACGCCGCCAGTATGGGATTTTCACAACATCCGCATGCTCGTCGGAACTGCTATGGCCATCGCCATTCTCAGTCTTTTGGAGGGAACCTCCATTGGGAAAAGCCTTGCTGCCCGCTCGGGTGGCAAACTCGATACGGATCAGGAGATGTTCAACATGGGGGTCGCCAACATTGGCTGTTCCCTGTTTTCAGGCATGCCCGCCAGTGGTTCGCTTACGCGTTCCATGCTGAACTGGAAGAGTGGGGCGCGCAGTCCGCTGAGCAGTCTGTACACCGGTATTCTGATTGTAATTGCCGCCTATCTGTTGGGGCCATTCGTCAGTTACGTTCCCAAGCCTGCGCTTGCGGTGCTGGTGATTTCCATTGGAATTTCACTGATCAATCGGCATCAGATCTTCGTGGTGACGCACTCGACGGGCAGCGACAAGCTGGTTTTTTACATCACGCTGGTCGCAGGATTGTCCATGCCGCTCGATATGGCCATTGTGCTGGGCACGGGACTGTCGATTTACCTCTTTCTCAAGAAAGCAGCCCGTCCCGAATTGGTGGAATACGCTTTCAATGAGGAAGGACACCTGTTGCGTCGTCATCAGGAACGCGAGGTGCTTGAAATCTCAATTGTTCACGTCGAGGGGGATTTGTTTTTTGGTTCGGCGGAATTGTTCCGCGATCAGATTCGGAGAGTTTTTGAGGAGGAAAATCTCAAGATTCTGGTACTTCGCATGAAAAACGCCTACATTCTGGATGCGACCTGTGTGCTCGCTCTGGAGGAATTGATTCAGTACATGAAGGAAAATCAGCGCTACCTTCTGATCAGTGGGGTACGCTCCAAAATATATGAGGTTCTTGAACGCTCAGGAGTGATTGAGGCGCTGGGGAGTGAGAACATCTTTCGCGAAGATCCCGAGAATCCAACATACTCCACCGCGCAGGCGATGCGGCGTGCACAGCAAATCCTGGGTGGACGGGAGGCAAATGTGACGATTTATGTCAATCCGGAGACGGCGCGGGACGAGGAGTAACGTGACAAAAAAATACTGAGCTTTTATCTTGATCAAAGCTCCGACGCTCCCTAATTTCGCGTTTCCTTTGGAGGCCAGCTTAGCTCAGTTGGTAGAGCTCCCGCCTTGTAAGCGGACGGTCGTCGGTTCGAATCCGACAGCTGGCTCCATTTTTTTATCCTCCTGCGCGAATGGCGCGGTATCCCTGTTCACTCAGCAACTCTACCACGCGCTCGGCAAAATCGCCTTGGATTTCGATATTTCCATCAGCGAGGGTTCCACCGGTTGCAAGCTGGCGTTTCAGCGAGCGGAGAATCGACTCCTTCATCGACAGCGCCATTCCGGGGAAGGCATAGATCACCGTGACGGTTTTCCCGCCACGACCGGATTTTTCACGTTTGACCTCAAGACGTCCACCACGGGGTTGCGGAGCTGCTTTTTTGCCATTTGGGGCAGCGTTTGTTCCCTGCGGAAGTCCCTGGATATCCAGCGCTGCAAATGCGGCATGCTGCATGGGTTCGGATGCATTGTCAGTCGGGATACGACGCTTTGATTTTCGGCTCATGACAGATTCGCACGATGCGCGCTTTGGGGTCGAAGGCAACTCCTTCCTTTCATTGCGGGCAAACGCAAGCCACTCGATTCTCCAGAGGCCTATCTTGGAAATTCATGACGCGCGATTACGTCAAAAATCCATGGAGTTGACTTTGACAAGAACCGACTCCTTGAAATCGAGCAGACGTTCCAATTTGGTCACGGGAATTTCCAGCCGCTCAAAGGCTGAATCTTCCAAAACCGGGGCAATGTCATTCTGTTCCGGATGTAGTGTACGGGATGCGAGCTGGTCGGCAAGGTAGGTTACAGCCGTTTCGGAGCGATACATTGGTGCATGAACCCAGTCTCTGTAGTAGAGATTGGCGTATTGAATTGCTTCCGGAAGCTCCCACTGCCGTGTCACGATGGTGCCTACGCTCATGTGAAACTCTTCAACCAGCAGCAACACATCTTCCCGCGTCAGCCCATCTTTGAGTTCTTCGGGAAGGTTGTTGATCGTAAAGAGGGTGACCGGTTTTCCGATCTCGTGCAGCAAGGCGCAAAGGTAGAGCGTATCGGTGTTCATTTGGCAGTAACCGGCAAGCTCTTTGGCAAAAATCGCAGAGGCTAGCGAATGACGCCACATGTCGCGGATTTCCGAATGAAAGGCTGGAACGTTGAAAACGTTTTTCTGGATGGATACGGAAATGGCGATTTCGCTCAACAATTTGAGGCCGAGTCGGGCAACTGCCAGTTCGAGGGATTCGACCCTTTCGAATCCTCCAAATGAAGCCGAGTTGGAGATGTGAAGGACATGACTCGCAATGGACTGGTCGTGATGGATGAGTTCCGAAAGTGTCGCGATATCCGCATCGGGATCCTGGCTCATGACCATGATGTCCTGAGCAATTTTGGGCAACACCGGAATCGTGAGATCATCATACTCCAGTGCTTTAACGAGCGTCCTGCGGGTGACATCAAGGGGGCGATTTGAAGGTGTCATGAATGGGGAGAGTATC
This sequence comes from Puniceicoccaceae bacterium, assembly GCA_040224245.1. NCBI lineage: Bacteria > Pseudomonadati > Verrucomicrobiota > Opitutia > Puniceicoccales > Puniceicoccaceae > Puniceicoccaceae bacterium. The sequence goes on from JBEGIR010000050.1 coordinate 62,968, forward strand.
GGAAATTGCAGGAGAAATGGCGAGACTGATTTTACAAATCGGCGAATCTCAATTGCGACTTTAGGGAAAACTGAAGCGGGGGTTGACGGGTCGAGAGCTGTGAGCACTCACAATAGACTTGCAATTCATGCCTTCTCTTGCGATCAAGCTTGTTTGGAATTTCCCCTTGCGGGAAGGTTTGGCATGGAAATGCCAGACGGTTCGGTGCCCTCAAATGATGCTTCATTGGTATGGGCATCCCTGTATCAAGAAAAACGAAAGTATGTCATTTGAGAATATCTTGTTGGCAGAGCCGATCAAGCGGGCTCTGATCGAAGAGAACTATGGAACCCCGACCCCGATTCAGCGTGACGCGATCCCTGTGATCCTGGAAGGCAAGGATCTCATCGGGTGCGCGCAGACCGGATCGGGAAAGACCGCAGCGTTTGCGCTTCCGGTTCTGCATCACATGTCGGAACATCCGAAGGTAATGCAAGCCAAACAGTGCCGCACAGTGGTGTTGGCACCCACCCGGGAGTTGGCAACGCAGGTTTCCAGAAGTTTTGAACGTTACGGCAAATACCTCAACCTCAAGGTTGGCATTGTGGTGGGAGGCATGCCCATGCCTCCGCAAATCAAGATGCTTGCGGAAGGAGTGGATGTGGTGGTTGGTACCCCGGGGCGCATGCTCGATCTGATGCAGCAGCGCAAAATTGATTTTCGGGAGACAGATCACCTCATTCTGGATGAAGTGGATCGCATGTTTGACATGGGATTTATTCAGGATGTGAAGGCGATCATTCAGCGCATTCCCGAGTCGCGACAGACACTGTGTTTTTCTGCAACCCTTGATGCCAAAGTGGGTCGCCTCATTCAGGCGATCACCAAAGATCCGGTGCAGATTTCGGTGGACCCCGAGTCAAAGCCTGCCGAACGGGTGGAGCAGGGGGCCTGCTTCATTCGCAATCAGGACAAAGCAGATCTGGTCTGTCATCTGATTCTCGAGGAAGAGCAACGCGACCCGGAATCCAAGATTCTGATTTTTACAGCCACCAAACAAGGTGCGGATCACCTGATGGATCGCCTGCGTGCGGAAAAGATTCGCAGTGAGGCCATGCATGGAGACAAGGCGCAGCGGGTTCGTGACCGGGTGCTCGACAAGTTTCGTTCGGGTGCAACCAATGTGCTGATTGCCACTGACGTTGCTGCGAGAGGACTGGACATCAAAGGCATTGACCTGGTGGTGAACTACGACATTCCCAAAGAAGGGGACACCTACGTTCACCGTATCGGGCGAACTGGCCGGGCCGGAAAGGATGGACGGGCATTTACCTTGTGCGCTGAGTTTGACCAACCCGCGCTGAATGTCGTCGAACGCTTTCTGGGCAAGTCCATTGATCCCTTCACCGACCATCCCTTTCACAGTGTGATCCTCTGTGAGCGTTATCAGACGCTGTATGGAGGCAATGCTGCTGCGGGCAGTGCTAGCACAGGGGGATTGACGGGGCGCCGCTCGAATCGCAGGAATCGCGGTCTTCGCCGCTAGTCGGCAAGCCGTTACTGGCTGAGCGCAGCCCAGTTGCTCAAATCCAGGGTAGAGGGAGCTTCCTGCTCCCTTTCTTCGGTGATCGCGATACCCCTTTCGCTTCCAATTCCTCCTCAAGTTTGGGCGGTTGCACAGCAGGAAGCTCCTCCAGGCTGTGCGTTTGCCGATTCCCCCATTGACAAGTGAGGAAGGTTGGGGGATTTTTAGCGATCATCGATGAAAACTCCCCGAATCTCCCGTGCTTTCACTCATTCCGTCTCAGCGATTGAGGCTTTGCAAACAGACGGGTGCCCCTCCGATTGAAATCGTTATGGAATCCAGGGAATCCATTGCAATTCGCCTGATCAAATACTTGCTTCCGCCGCTGATCATTCTGGCGGCATTGGGTGCCCTTATTCTGCTTTTTTTGGCGCGCAAGGCTCCACCTGAGCGGGAGGTGGAGCGAGTGTTGCCCAAGGTTGAAGTTCTGGAGATTGTACCAGAAACGGGCCGACTGACACTGGACAGTCAGGGCGTGGTGCAAGCCAGGCAATCCACGCTGTTGATTGCGGAGATCAGTGGAGTCGTGGAATGGGTTTCCCCCGCACTCTATGCGGGTGGATTTTTCGAAAAAGGGGAAGTCCTTCTTCGCCTGGAGGCCACGGCGCATGAATCCGCACTGGCCAGTGCCCGGGTCCGATTGGCACAGGCGGAGTTACTGCACGAGCAGGAATCCGCTCTGGCGGAGCAGGCGAGGGTCGAGTGGGAACACATCGGTGACGGTCCCGGAAGTGACCTGACGTTGCGAATCCCTCAGTTGCGGGCAGCAGCCGCAGAACTCGAAGCCGCGAAAGCGGCAGTCCGACTGGCGGAGCGGGATTTGCGGCATACGCAGGTCAGGGCACCTTACCGGGGTCGTGTGCGTGAGAAATTTGTGGACGTGGGGCAGAGCCTTGCGGCCAGAGCGAGTCAGATCGCCTCGATCTATTCGGTGGATGCGGCCGAAATTCGTGTTTCCTTCTCGCAGCAAGAGGCGGGGTTGCTTGAACTGCCCGAGTTGTTTGTGGAAGGCGGTATGACGGGAGCACAGGCACCCGTGGAGGTGATTGCTGAATATGGGGCACAGCATCATGTATGGAAGGGAACCTTGGACCGTACCGAAGGCGCGGTGGATGCTTCAACCCGACTGATCTATGCGGTGGTTCGGGTCGATGAACCCTACGCGACTTCAAAAGAGGAGATGCGTCCACCGCTGAAGGTGGGGATGTTTGTAAGGGTGAAGATTCAGGGACGTGAGATCCAGAATGCTGTCAAGTTGCCTCGTGAAGCCCTTCAGGGAGAGAACCGGGTACATGTGCTCGATGCGCAGAATCGCCTGGAGATCCGTCCGGTTGAAGTGGTCCACCGGGCGATGGATCATGTTGTGGTGACGGAGGGACTCCACAAAGGGGACCGTGTGATCATCACGCGCCTGCAGTATGCCACACCCGGCATGCAGTTGGATCCCGCTTCAGGAGTGCCAATGGCCCATGCAGAACCGCAAGAAACCCCAAAATGAGGCTGGCATGATCGCATGGTTTGCACGCAACGGAGTCGCTGCCAATCTGCTGATGCTGGTTGTGGCTGTGGCTGGCGTGGTTTCGCTGATGACCGTCAAGCGGGAACTGTTTCCTCAGTTTTCACTCGACATGATCACAGTATCCGTTCCCTACCTTGGTGCCTCACCTGAGGAGATGGAGGAAGCGGTGATCGTGCGCATTGAGGAAGCGATCCAGGGGTTGGATGGCATCAAGCAAGTGAGGTCGACGGCGGTTGAAAACATGGGCAGTGTGGTGATTGAAGTGCGTCGGGGCTACAATCTGGCGAAGGTCAAGGAACAGGTGAAAACAAGGGTTGACGCGATTTCCACCTTTCCCGAGCAGACGGAACGACCCATTGTCGATGAAGTATTGCTCAACCGGGATACCATTTGGGTATCCTTATACGGAGATACAGATGAACGTGCACTCAAGGAAATGGCGGTGCGTCTTCGGGATGAGCTTGTAGAAATTTCAGGAATCAGTCAGGTAGAGGTTCAGGGCGTGCGCGACTATGAAATCTCCATCGAAGTTTCCGAGCATCGCCTCCGTTCGCATGGTCTGACCTTTGATGAGGTGGTGAATGCCGTGCGCGGTGAATCGCTGGACCTGCCCGGTGGAACCCTGCGAACGAGGGCGGGAGAGATTTCGGTGCGCACCAAGGAACAGGATTACCGAGGTGTGGAGTTTGAACGCATTGTTCTGCGTCAACATCCGGATGGTGGCAGACTCCTGCTTGAAGATGTGGCGACGGTTCGCGACGGTTTTGTGGATCAACCGATTCTCAATCGCTTCAACGGCAAACCGTGTGCATTCGTCCTGGTGCAGGAAGTTGGAGATGAGAACCCGTTGGAAATCTCGGCGAAGGTTTACGAATACGTGGATGAGGTGCGCGAGCGTTGGGTCCCGGAGGGAATCGAAATCGTGGCCTGGGGGGATGGTTCGTTTTATTTGCAGGACCGCCTCGACTTGCTGATCAACAATGGCCTTATCGGGTTTGTTTTGGTTTTCCTTTCGCTGGCGTTGTTTCTGCGACCTTCACTTGCAGTCTTTGTGTCCATCGGCATTCCTGTCAGTTTTCTGGGAACCTTCGCCATTGCTCCATTCATCGGGGTTTCAATCAACCTGATCTCGCTTTTTGCCTTTATCTTGGTGCTCGGCATCGTGGTGGACGACGCGATTGTGGTGGGAGAGAGCGTGTTTTCGGAGTATCAGCAAAGTGAACCCGGAGTGGACGCAGCGATCCGTGGAACTCACCGGGTGAGCACACCTGTAACGTTTGCGGTGCTCACGACCATGGTGGCATTTCTTCCGGTCTTTTTTCTACCGGGACTGATGGGGAAATTTTTTGTGATGATTCCAGCAGTGGTGATTCCCACGCTGGCGTTTTCGCTAATTCAAAGCAAGCTGGTGCTTCCCTATCACCTGACGCTGTGCCGGGTGGGGGATCGTAGCGGGCGAAGCCATTTGAATGTATTTTCCCGATTTCAGCGTGCCTTTTCGGATCGGCTGGAGCACTTTATCCACAACCGCTACGCACCGTTCGCGCAGCGCATGATCCACTTTCGCTATCTCGTTTTTGCCGGGTTTGTTGCCATGCTCCTGCTGTCGATTGGATTGGTGGGTGCGGGCTGGGTGCGTTCGGTTTGGTTTCCCAATGTTCCGTCTGATTTCATCATGGTGGATCTCGAAATGGCCCCGGGCACGAACATCGAACAGACAAACGCAACGGTCGAAATTATTGAGAACACCTTGCTGGAGGTCGCAAAAGCCGAGCAGGAACGCACCGGATTTAACCCGGTGCAGCATTATGGCACCATGGTCGGTTATGCCGTGTCGACGGGTGGCCCATCCGTTGGCACTTACAACTCGGGTTCTCACCTTGCCTCGATTGTGGTAGAGATGGGAAAGAGCGAACTACGGGATTCTTCTGCATTTCAAGTTTCGACCCTGTGGCGTGATCAGATCGGAACCTTGCCGGGAGTGCGGCGTCTGGTCTTTCATGCCTCTGCATCGGGGCCGACCGGACTCCCCATCGATATTCGCCTGACCGGACGTGATTTTGGCCAGTTGAAGGCGGCGTCGCTTGCGATTCAGGAACGCCTGAAACAGTATGACGGGATTTTTGACATCCGCGATACCTATGCCGAGGGCAAACAGGAAGTCAAAGTGTACGCCCGCGAAAATGCACGGGCATTGGGAGTGACTGCTGCCTCGCTGGGTTCGCAGGTTCGCAGTGCATTTTATGGTGCGGAGGCGCAGCGCATCCAGCGTGGAAAACATGACGTCAGGGTGATGGTGCGGCTGCCTGAGAACGAACGCCAATCACTTGGCAGCTTGCAGCAGATGCGGATACGCACCGGAGATGGGCGGGAGATTCCCATCGCGGAGGTCGCTGAGTTGGAATATGGATTTGGATATCCAACCATTTCCAGGGTGGATCGCAAGCGGGTCATTCAAATTCAGGCGGATGCCGACAAGGATGTTGCCAATCTCACCGATATTAACGCGGAACTCTATGAAACCGTGCTGCCGGAGTTGCTTCGGGACTATCCCGGTGTTGTGTCAGTCAAAGACGGCGAGGCAAAGGATCAGGCGGAAGTGATTCCCGTGCTCATGGCGGGGGCCATTTTGGTGCTTGTCGCGATTTATGCGTTGATTGCCGTACCGTTCAAGAGCTACCTGCAACCGTTGATTGTGATTCTGGTGGTCCCGTTTGGTGTGGGGGGTGCGATTGCCGGGCACTTTCTCACCGGGCAGGAACTGAGCGTGCTCTCGTTTCTGGGCATCATCGCACTGACGGGAGTGGTGGTGAATGACTCCCTGGTTTTAGTGGATTGTGTGAATCAGCTCATCCGTGAGCAGGGCATGCCCATGCATGAGGCGGTCTGGCGCGGTGCGGTGACCCGGTTTCGTCCGATTTTGCTCACATCAGTCACGACCTTTGTCGGTCTGATCCCGATTTTGCTCGAACGCAGCCTCCAGGCGCAGTTTCTGATCCCGATGGCCACATCGCTGTCGTTTGGGGTGCTGTTTGCGACCTTTATCACCCTGATGCTCGTGCCCTGCAGCTATTTGATTCTGGAGGACATTCAGCGCCTGCTGACCTGGATGTTCGGGCGCTGGTGGCGCGGTTTCAAGGCATTGTTTGGAGTGACCCGCGGTGCGGCTTGATCGCGTATCAAATCCCTCATTCCTTGTCCTTTTTCACCATGAGGATGACCTCGGTATCCTTGGAACCGATGATTTCCTGGGCTCGCAACAGCGCATTGCGGGTCGACAAGGTCAGGTTTTCGGGCGTGTAGCGAAACAGGTTGTCCGGACCGACGACCTCAGCCAGACCGGATTTTTCGATTTGCGGCAACATGTCGTCACGCACACCAGCGAGGATGACGTCACGGTCGTTTTGTCGTGCAAATTCGATGAGATTGACAATGGCGAGACTCGCCGTGGCATCAATGTGGTGGGCATTGAGCATACGCAGGATGATGACCTTGAGGTTCGGAGATTCGACCAGATCCCGCATGCGGTCGAGGAAGACATCAGTGGATCCAAAAAAGAGGTCGCCCTCCACATGCACAATGGAAATGGCGGAGCGCCGTTCCGGGCGGGTACCGAGAACTTCTCCCTGATCGGTGAAATCCACCTCCTGCAGGGTGGGGTTGGCAACTTTCTTCAGAAAGAGCGCGATTGAGAGGCCCACTCCAAAGTAGATGGCAATGTCCAGCGGAAAGAGTAGTCCGGAGGTAAACGTGACCAGAAAGGTTGCAGCATCAGACTTGGAAGTTCTCAGGAAAACCTTGATCGTGTCCCACTTGATCAGCGAAATCCCCACAATCATGATCATGGACGCCAGTGAAGCCTTGGGGATATACTGAATCAGCGGGGCCAGCGCAAAAATCGCAATGAGCAGGAGCAGCCCGCTGATGAGACTGGAAACCGGGGTGCGTGCACCGCTGTCATAGTTGAGCATGGTGCGAACGGGTGAACCGGAAACTGGCATGCCCGCGCCAAAAGCATTGACCGTGTTGGCCACTCCCATGCTGACCATCTGTTGGGAAATGTCCACCGTGTCACCAGCACGTGCTGCAACGGTTTTGGAAATGGATGAACTCTCGAGCAGAGAAAGCAGTGAAATCGCAAATGCGGTGCCAAGAAGGCTGTGGATCAATTTGAGGTCGAGCAATGGGACCGTGAGCGACCAATCGCCACGCGGCAAATTTGGCAGGGTTTGCAAATGCAGCCCCCATCGCTGCAGCAGGATCGATAACAGGGTCGACAGTACAATTGTCAGGGCGAGCGAAGGAAGCCGGGGATTGATGCGTCGGAGTGTAAAGTGAATGAGAGGAGTGAGTGCGGAAAACAGCAGGATGGGCCATTGGGTCATGCCACTGGATTGCAGAATCTCCTGGAGCGTTAACAAAAAGGTGCCGCTCCCTTCGATCTCAATGCCCAGAACGTGAGGGGATTGTTTGACGATAATCAGAAATCCGGCCGCCGTGACGTAGCCTGTGATCACCGCGCGCGATACGTATTGAATCACGACCTCCAGACGCAGGAAGGCACCAGCAAACAGGAAGCATCCGACCATCAGTACCAGCATGGGCAGCACGACAAGACGCTGACTTTCCTCCAGTCCCATTGAGAGGAATCCGCTCATCAGCAGCACGGCGGTGGCGTTGCTGGGACCCGTGATCAGGAAGCGCGAGCTGGCAAAAAACGGTGCGATGATGGATCCCAGTGCAGAGGCATGCACTCCATACTGAATGGGCAGTCCCGCGATCATGGCGTAGGCCATGGACTGAGGGAAATCGAGCAAAGCCACATTGATTCCTGCCTTCAGATCGTGTCCGAGGTCGCGGATTTGATAGCCCTTGAGTTTGGCCAGCAGCGGTAGGGTGCGCCAGTTCATCTGCTATAGGTTGATTGCAGGAAGGTCAGGGTTTTAGGGGATGCGGGGAGTGGAATCAATCCTCAATCGCCGTATTACGCGAGGGGATCCTGCTCTGGTTGCGTTGAAAAAAATGTGCTGGGGCTACGCCATAGTGCTGTTTGAACAGGCGGGAAAAATGACAGGGATCCTCGTAACCGACCTTTGCAGCGACGGTTTTAACGAGTTCGGTCCCGACAAAAAGCAGTTGTGCGGCTACTTCCATTTTTCTTCGCGTGAGTGCGCGCGAGGGAGATTCGTTGTGGTGTTTCTGGAAAACGCGGCAGAGGTAGGCTTCGCTCACATGCACGGCATCGGCAAGGTCCCGCAGAGAACGCAGGGATGCAAAGTCCCTCTCGATGTGTTCGAGGCTCTGTTGACAGAGTGCATGGCCTGCGCTGCGCGAAGGTCGACGCAGGGCCTGTGGAGGTGGAACCTGACTGAGGATGAGTTGCAGCAGTTGATGACAGGCCTCAGTCTGTTTGGCCTTTCCGAGATCAATCAGCTGCTGGAAGTTGGAGCGAATCCAGGGTAAATGGGAGAGTGCGGCCTGATGTTGGGCATGGGCATGCAGTGGAGCGAGCAGGGTCTCGGCTTGGGTTCCGCTGAAATCCACAAAGCACTTGACCAGCGGGTGTGGCGAAAGTGCACGCAATTGGAGTTGTTGATGGGGACCATAACAGAATAGCGATCCGGCACTCAGGGCAGTGGTGTTTCCATCCAGATTGACGTTGCAGTGGCCTGAGACGATGTACTCCAGTCCGTGATAGGGAAATGCGCTGCGCTGTACGTGATACGCCTTGCCACACACCTCAATGCCACCGCACACAATGGTTAAAGATGCTCCAGAGTCTGGATTCAGATTGTGGAAAAAATAATCCGCTTTCTGAACTTCAGGTGCTATGAATGAAGGAATGAAATGCTGCGTTGCGGTTCGCATACGGAATAGCGAATAGTCAAAAATATCCAATACTCTGTCAATTCAGTCGATGGATCCATTGCATGAATTGTGTTAAAATGATGCTTATCCATTTTTAGGATGCGATCCCCAAGATTACCCACCATGATCTCTGCAAACCTTCCCCAAACCATGACGGGTGCCTACCTACCCGGTAATAGTACGACCGTACTGAAAACCGTGCCTGTTCCACAACCCGGCCATGGCGAGGTGTTGCTGCGCATGAAGGCGTCCACGCTTTGTGGCAGTGACATTCGTGCCATTTATCACGAACATCTGGGAAAGGGACCTGAGGGTTATCAGAATAAGATCGCAGGGCACGAACCCTGTGGGCAGATCGTTGCGGTCGGTCCGGGTACGCGACGTTTTCAAGTTGGAGACCGGGTCGTAGTTTACCATATTTCGGGCTGTGGACTGTGCAATGACTGCCGTCGCGGATACATGATCAGCTGTACCAGCCCACATCGTGCTGCCTATGGGTGGCAGCGGGACGGTGGGATGGCAGACTACCTGCTTGCGGATGAGAAAGACTTGTGCCTGCTTCCGGATGGACTGAGCTATGCGGATGGGGCACAGGTGGCCTGTGGTTTTGGAACGGTCTATGAGGGTCTGGAGAAGATTGGGATCTGCGGCAAACATGTGGTCCTGATCACGGGATTGGGTCCGGTCGGACTGGCTGCAGCGATGCTCAGCCGGGCGATGGGAGCGACAAGAGTGATCGGGGTGGATGCGGTATCTGAGCGCAGGGAACTCGCCCTGAAAAAAGGTCTCTGCGATGAGGTATTGCCTGCCGGGGAGGATACGGTGGACCGTGTGTTGCAGCTGACTCATGGACATGGGGTGGAACGTGCTGTGGACTGCTCCGGGCATGTGCAGGCTCGCAATGTGGCCATCCGGGCTACACGCAAATGGGGGAAGATTGTCCTGATCGGTGAAGGAGGTCGTTGTGAGTTTGAACCTTCTCCGGATCTGATTCATGACCAGAAATCCATCCATGGCAGTTGGGTGACCAATATTTGGCGCATGGAGGAATTGCTCGAACTGCTGGTGCGTTGGAACCTTCATCCTGCGGATTTGATCACGCATCGCTTTCCGCTCGAGCGCGCAGATGAGGCCTATGCGCTGATGGCGCAGGGACGGTGCGGAAAAGTTGCAGTTTGTTTCGACGAGGAACTGGAAGGCAAAGTCTCCGCATGATGGACTTGCTCAAGCTGCTGAACATTGAACCCCCCACAAGATTTTCATGAATGCCATTGATCCATCCCTGATACCCCAACGCAAACTGCACACGGGCGCGACCATGCCGGCGATCGGTCTGGGCACCTTTGGTTCGGACCATGTGTCGCACGAAACGGTTGCAGATGCAGTGCTCAATGCGGGTCGCATCGGATACCGCCACTTTGACTGTGCGGCAGTATATGGCAATGAACGGCAGATTGGGGAAGCGCTACGCTCCCTTCGCAGCGAGGGGGTTGCGCGGGAGGATTTGTGGATCACCTCAAAACTGTGGAATGACCAACATGGCAGTGCGAAGGTCGGACCCGCCTGCGAGCAGAGCTTGCGGGATCTGCAACTGGATTACCTCGATCTGTACCTGGTGCATTGGCCGTTTCCCAATTACCATCCCCCGCATTGTGATGTTTCTGCACGCTCACCCGATGCCCAGCCCTATGTGCACGATCAGTTCATGGATACCTGGGCCGGAATGGAACGGTTGGTTGAGCGGGGACTGGTGCGTGCCATCGGAACTTCCAATGTAACGATTTCGAAACTCAGCCGCATATTGCAGGATGCGAATATTGCACCAGCGGCAAATCAGATGGAACTGCACCCGCACTTCCAGCAACCGGAACTGTTTGAATACGTGCGCTCTCAGGCAATGGTTGCCATCGGTTACTGTCCGGTGGGTTCGCCTGCGCGTCCTGAACGGGACCGCACTCCTGAGGACAGTGTGGATGTGGAGGATCCGGTGATCCTGGAGATTGCCCGGAATCATGGCATTCACCCGGCAACCCTTTGTGTGAAGTGGGCCCAGCAGCGGGGTCAGGTTCCCATTCCTTTTTCGACAACCCCGGCGAATTATCATGCAAACCTTGAAGCACTTACCACAGCTGCGCTGAGTGATCAGGAGATGCAAGCCATCGCGGGCATCGACCGGAACTGTCGCCTGATCAAGGGACATGTCTTTCTGTGGCAGGGGGCAAAAGACTGGCACGAGCTATGGACATAAATCCCAACGCAGAAGGACTGAAATGAAGTGGAATGGACTGCAGTTTGGAATATGGATCAGTGGACTGATGTTCGCTTGCACAGGGTTGCTGTATGCCCAGATCGCCGAACGTGAGCGTCCAGACTCCTGGAACGAACTCGTGCAAGGGGCGCGCTTTGTGGACCGTTTTCTTCCCATGCAGGGTAGGGTGCTTTCTTCAGATACCTGGGGTTTGGATGCTGTGCGTCCCCGATGGATCGACAACGGCATCGAATCCGACAGCTGGTCCTACTGGGGAGGCAACATCCTGCAGGCGGAGGATGGTACCTACCACCTGTTCGTCTGCGGCTGGCTGGAAGGCTCACCTCGGGGGCACATGGAATGGGGACGTTCCTGGGTATTTAATGCTGTCAGTGACAATCTGACAGGCCCCTTTCGACCCCGGCAGCTGATTGGGCGCGGTCACAACCCCGAGGCGTTCCGCCTCAAGGACGGCCGCTACGTGATCTACGTAATTGACGGTTGTTACATTGCGGATGATCTCAATGGACCGTGGCAGTATTCCAAGCTGGAGTTTGATGCGCGTGACCGTGCGATCATTGAGGGATTGTCCAATCTCTCCTTTGCACGGCGGGACGATGGTTCCTTTGTGATGGTGTGTCGTGGTGGCGGCATTTGGATCAGCGAGGATGGTCTCTCCACCTATCATCAGGTGAGCAATGGCAGTGTGTATCCCGACGTTGACGGACGCTTTGAAGATCCGGTGATCTGGAGGGATTCCGTGCAATATCATCTGATCGTGAATGACTGGTTGGGACGCATCGCGTACTATCTGCGCTCACCGGATGGACTGCATTGGGTCGTCGATCCAGGTGAGGCTTATGTACCCGGCATTGCCCGTCATGCTGATGGAACAGTGGAGGATTGGTTCAAGTTTGAGCGTCTCAAAATTTTTCAAGATGCCAAAGGCCGGGCAATTCAGGCAAATTTTGCGGTGATCGACACCCTCAAGCATGAAGACCGTGCCTTTGACCTTCACAGTTCGAAAAATATTGGAATCCCTCTGGAACCGGGATTGTTGCTCGAAATCGTCGATTCACACGGCACGAACGGTGCCAATGGCTCCATCGTTCGCGTTCGGGTGAAGGCGGAGCCGGGCTTTGATCCGTTGCACGATCTCGATCTCGACTCGCTGCGCTTGGGTGCATGCGAAGCGGTCAACTTTGGGCGTGGTGCCAGCGTGAGGGAACAGGTGGTTGAGGGTGCCGATGTGGTGTTCGGCTTTGATCGTGCGGATTGCGAGTTCGACGATGAAGCGTTTGTCGCAAAATTGATCGGTCGCAAACTCAACGGTGATCCGGTTTTTGGATTCGCAAGCCTGTCAGAGTCGGCAGATACCGACGCAATGCTTTCACCCCGGGCACCTGTGTTGTCAGGTGGCATCGGGGAACGCATGCTATCGGTGGAAGTGATGAATCTGGGTCAACGGAGTTCCGATGCATCATCCATTCGAGTGCTGTTGTCGATTGATGGAAGTGAAGCATGCGTTGCAGAGAGTGTGGTGCCTGCCCTTCAACCGTATGCTAACACAACCGTGCATCTGGCCGTGAAGGAAGTCTATCAAACTGTGGAGCTGAACCCCGATTCGCAATGCACGGTTGTGGTGGAACCGCGCTCGGGGCAAAGAATGCAGTATACTGGTCATGCCCGATTTTCTGAATGAGCCTTTTCCGATGACAAACAATTGATTGGACTCCCTGAGAGGAGAAACCTACATTCCCGCGAAGCGACTCAATACAGCTAACCCTTGACAACCCCATGTTAAAAGGAATCTCACCCCTGATCAGTCCGGACCTGCTCGCGACACTTGCGCGAATGGGACACGGCGATGAAATTATTCTGGCAGACGCCCATTTCCCCGGTGAATCCGTGAATGCGCGAGTGCTGCGTGCAGATGGGTTGCGCATTGCCGATCTGTTGAGGGCCATCCTGCCGCTTTTTGAGCTGGATTCCTATGTGTCGGATCCGGTGATCATGATGGCGGCGGTCCCTGGAGATCAGCTCGATCCCGAAGTCGAGAAGGCCTATCTTGCCAGTATTCGATTGTCCTATCCCGCATTTACGGAAGTGCAGCGCATCGAGCGTTTTGCGTTCTATGAACGAACCCGAAAAGCATTTGCAGTCGTCATGACTGGAGAGACTGCCAAATATGGCAACATTTTGCTGAAAAAAGGAGTGACCCCCAGCACTTGAATCGCACGGAACTCCAACCGGCATCCCTGTATTTATCGCGTTTCATGCATCGATACGTCGGATCGCATGTCGTGCTTTAACCACAACCCCAAATGATCGACCCCAAGTCCATGAATCATCCATCTGACCCCAAACCCGCCGTTATTCCCCCCAAGTTCATTCTTCCCTTCATCATGGTGACGTTGCTCTTTGCGCTGTGGGGCTTTGCCAATGATATCACCAACCCACTGGTGAAAGCCTTTCGGGACATCTTTCAGATCAGCAATGCCCAGAGCAGTCTGGTGCAGTTTGCCTTTTACGGTGGCTACGCGACGATGGCGATCCCTGCTGCAGTTTTCATCCGGAAATACAGCTACAAGAGCGGCATTGTGATCGGACTTTCACTCTATGCGTTGGGCGCGATGATGACGGTTCCTGCGAGTCTGTTCGAGTCGTTTAACCTGTTTCTGTTGGGGTTCTACGTGCTGACCTTTGGGTTGGCATTTCTGGAAACCACCGCCAATCCCTACATCCTGTCGATGGGACCACCGGAGACCGCGACCCGTCGGCTGAATCTCGCGCAGGCCTTTAACCCCATGGGGTCGCTCACGGGCATGTTTGTGGCGATGTTTTACATTCAGAAGCAGCTGACCGGAGAGCGTGCCAATGACCTTGAGATCGTGCGCACCCCATATCTTGTGATTGGTGCGGTAGTGATTGTCGTGATGATCGCTTTTTTACTGGTGCGCCTGCCCAGGCAGGGGGATGCCACGGGGGATGTGCACCTGTTCACGACCGCAAGACGTCTCTTGAAAAATCTCAACTATGTTGAAGGCGTTGTCGCGCAGACTTTTTATGTGGGCGCACAAATCATGGTGTGGACCTTCATTTTTCACTACGCCGAAGACTCGCTCGGTATGCCTTCCGATGAAGCATCGAAGTACAACATTGCGGCCATGATCATTTTTTGCTCGAGCCGCTTCATCTGCACCTTTCTGCTCAAATATTTCAGCCCTGGCATCTTGCTCGCGGGATTGGCCGCGGGCGGTGTCGCCACTACGCTGGGTGCAATCTTCCTGGGTGGATATCCCGGCTTGTATGCCCTGGTGGGCATTTCGGCCTGCATGTCCCTGATGTTTCCGACGATCTATGGCATCGCCCTGGAGGGACTGGGGGACGATGCAAAACTGGCATCGGCAGGTTTGATTTTTGCGATAGTGGGAGGCGCGCTGATGCCTCCATTGCAAGGCCTGATCATCGATCTCGGTCAGGTTGCGGGAATGTCTGCAACACGCTTTTCCTTCTTCCTGCCAGCACTCTGTTTTGTCATCATTGCAGCTTATGGATGGCGCAGTTCACGCCGGAATCTGCTGATGATCCGCGATCTGAACTGAGTCAAAGGGAAGGAACTCAGTAGGGCGTTGTTGCCGAAGCATCGGTGGTCGGAAACTCAAACTGAGCGGGTCGCCGATGTGCAGCGCGCTGCGGTGTGGCGAACCCGGCACTGACCTCGGGCCAGCGCGGACTTCCTCCCGAGGGTTCGGAGATGCTGGAAACCTGGGATGTCGGAAGTTGACGATGGATCGCGCGCGTGAGCACGAGCGTTCCCGCAGGGGTGCGATCCAGGGACAGCAATCGTCCATCGGGATTCAAATCGAAACGGGAACTCATGTTGCGGATGGCCTTGCGGTATTCATACGTGAAGACCACGAGATTTCCCGGTGCAGAAATTTGGTAAAACCCCGAGTTGCTCAGGGATTCATTTTCAAGCTGATAACTGCCATCGAGGTAAAAGCGAAGCTCCGTTTCTCCGGATCTCCAAACACCGACAAGCGGGTCGGGTTCACGTTGAGCGCAACCGGTACCCAACAGAACCAGCGCAACCAGCATTCCCAATCTGCACACAGGTCCTTCTTTCATGCTGCAATTCTGGCAGCGTTGCAGGGCCACTCAACTGCTTTACCCGAAGTTTACCGAGTTTTACAGGTTGTTGAAGGGGTGTCGATTTCTGGCTGATTACAGTGTCAAAATGGAGTCAATCGATACAAAATCGCTCAACACAGCAGCACGCTCCCCCGCAGGGAACAAGGGAGCGCGATGGTTTATCAGTTGTCGTATTGCGAGAGGCGATCCCACCAGCTGCGCTTGAGTATGATCATACAGATGATGGCGACTGCCAGCGTGATGATGGCCGACTGAAACTCGTGGATGACAAAAAAGAAGGGCAGTGCGACCAGCGATGTTTGCCAGATGGTTCCAATGAAGACGTTGAACATGTCCAGCGCGAAGTGACGGTTTTTCTGAAAATGGGGATCGTCCACCAGCACCTTTTGCAGTACGGGCTTCCAGAATCCCCACGGACGTACTTCGCGGTAGAATTTTTTCAGCTGTTCTTCGTCGGTGGGTGCCGTGAGCAGGGAAGCCACAACGCATCCGATTGTGGAAACGATCAGGATGATGGGGAAGTAATAGAGGATGCGGATGTCCGGTGCGAACATCGGGAAGATGGCTCCGAGCAGCCCTGGAATGACCATCGGAAGGCCCGCTACGATCATGCCGGAGAGCATGCCCCAGAAATAGCCCTGAGAGTTGAAGCGCCACCAGTACCATTTCAGCACGTTGGCTGCTGTATAGCCGCCCCAGAGCGCCGAGACAATCAGCTGCAGCACCTGATTCACATTTTTCGCCTGCGTGCCCAGCACGATGCTGATGATCACAATCGAGATGCCCACGATGTAGTTCATCACCTTCACATTCTGAGCGGTGGCGTGGGGGCGGATATATTTCAGATAGATGTCGTTGGTCACGTAGACCTGGGCGGCGTTGAGCGTGCCCGAAAAGGTTGAAATGAATGCCGCGAGCAAGCCGGCGAGCAGAAGTCCCAGTAAACCCATCGGGACAAACTGATGAATCGTGGAGGGGAGGACCTGCTCAAAGTCAAGCACCCCGGCGACTTCGAGATTGAGCTGCTCATAGAAGATGATGCCGAGCACTGCAAATCCTGCAATCATGAGGTAGCGAACCGGCATCAGCACGATGGAAACAAATCCGCTCATCTTGCACGCCTCCGAGGGTGATTTGGTGGAGAGGATCTTCTGCATGTCGTAGTTGGGTGCGGGACCCGCGATGCTGAGCAAGATGCCTTTGAATAACATCATCATGAACATCGCTGAGAACAGTGTGTAACCATCTTCAGCAATTTTGCGGTTCACCTCGCTGATTTGCGCTGACCAGTCGATGCCCAGGGTTTTACCAAAGAAAGGGTTTGTCCAGCCATCGGGCACCATCAAGCCGTGGGTGGCAACTGCCGAGAAGGCGATGTAGGCCACAACGATCGATGCAATCGTCATGATCACATATTGCAGAATGTCGGCCCAGACGATGCTGACCATGCCGCCCAACACCGTGTAGAAAACCGCAAACAGGGTAAAGGCAATGCCATAGAGGTGCGGCACATATTCAGCCGGGATATCCAGGTTGAGATAGCTGTTGACCCATGTCCAGGGGATGAAGATTTCCATGAATTTTCCCAGGCCAATGAACCCATAGGCCAGAAATCCCAGCCCACTGATCAGGGCAAATACCACGACGATGCCATGGGCCATGGAACTGCCTCGGTCGTTGCCAAAGCGGTAGTTGATCCATTGAGCACCTGTGGTCACATTGGAGCGTCGCAGCCATGCCGAGAGGAAGACCATGAGGAAAATCTGGTTGAAGACAGGCCACAGCCAGGGAATCCAGATGCTCTTCACTCCGTAGACAAAGGCCAGTGTTACCAGCCACATCGTTCCGGAGATGTCGAACATGCCCGATGCATTCGACAGTCCCAGCATGTACCAGGGCAGTTTGTTGCCACCGAGGTAGTAGTCTCCCATGCTGCGCGCAGCACGTTTGGAGATCAGGATGCCGATGCCAACAATCGCGATCAGATAAGCCGCAATGATGGAGACGTCGACGGGGTGGAGTTGGGCGAGCAATGAAGCATTGCCAACCTGTGGAAGGAACACGTTTTGACTGAACATGGGGTAGGTGAATTGCGTGATCGATTCAGGATCTGTCGAAGACCCGGGAAGTGGGTGAGCATGCAGGGTTTTGCTCCATCGTGCAAGCGGGATGTGCGTGGGAAATCGATTGGTCCCGGGCGAGCTGTTCACGAAAAGTCAGAGAGGGATCTAAAGTAGCGGGAGCTTAAACGTGTTGCAGTTTCAGTTGGACGCGAGCTGGTGGCTCCAGAGAGGATCTAAAGTAGCGGGAGCTTCCAGCTCGCGCCTTCGTTACCATTTCCTCTTTTGTCGGGGCTGCCTTGGCGGCAACAACAAGGAGTCAGGAGCAAGAGCAGAGACGAGGTTCATTTTTTCGCGAGCTGGAAGCTCCCGCTCCCTTGGGTTTGAGGCGAGACGGAGGCACGTGCCTCTTTCGGCACTGGGATTGGTTGTTTGCCGCAGGGTAGATCGACAGCGGAACAGTTACTCAAATTTCGATTTGTGGCGTGTCAAAAGGCATCGGCTGAGAC